>DATGVV010000384.1:0-11491 GCA_035299885.1 Chloroflexota bacterium
AGGAGCCCTTGGTCCGCGGCAGATGGCTTACACCCACCTCGCGGAACACGAAGCCGGCGCGCCGCGCCCGGACCAGCAGCTCGGCGCTGAACGTCGCCCCCCGGGACTGGACGGGCAGCGATTCAATGACTTCGCCGCGCATCAGCTTGAACGCGCAGTCGATGTCACGCGCGGCGTAGCCGAACAGCAGGTTCACCAGCCAGGTCCAGCCCCAGCCATTCAGCTTGCGCATCAAGGGGTCCTGGCGCACCGTGCGGTAGCCGGCCACGAAATCGGCCGGCGGCATCTCGGCCAACAGCAGCCGCAGCTCGTCGAGCTTGAACTGGCCGTCCGAATCGGTGAAGAAGCGCCTCTCCCCCGTTGACGACGTAAGGCCGGTCCACACCGCGGCGCCGTAGCCCTGGTTCACCGGGTGGCGCACCAGACGGACGCGCTCATGGGTCTCGGCGAACTGGTGCACCAGGTTGGCGGTCTCGTCCCGGCTGCCGTCGTCGACGACCACAATCTCGTAGTCCGGCTCGATGGCTTCGAGCACAGCCACGGCATCGGTCAGCACGCCAACGATGTTCTCGGCTTCGTTATGCGCCGGCATGGCGACAGACAGGACAGGCATGTGCGTGCATTGGACATTAACACGAGACCGGGCAAGCGGCAGACGCTTTTGTCATTCCGAGCTATGCGAGGAATCCGCCTGCCCTTGTGACGGATGCCTCACTGCGTTCGGCATGACAAAGGGAGGCTTAACCGTGGGGTCGAATATGCTTTCGGCATATGAAACAACACGCATTTCGACCGCGCTTGGGCCTCCTGATCGGGCTCGCCGCCATCGTGCTGGGCGCCTGCGGGGGCGGAGCGGCGCCAGCGCCAGCCAGCTCGGCGGCCCCGGCAGCTGCCAGCGCCCCGCAGCCGGCTGCCAGCGCCTCCGCTAAGCCGGCAACCAGCGGCGCCGCCGCCTCCAGCGCAGCGGCCAAGCCGGCCGCCGGCGGCCAGTCCCCCAAGCTGACGGTGTCCTACAGCGCCATCATCGGCACCGTTGTCCCGTTGTGGCTGGCCGACTCGGCCGGGATCTTCAAGAAGAACGGCCTGGACGTAGAGCTGACGTTCATCGAAAGCTCCAAAGGCATCCCGGCGCTGGTGAGCGGGCAGACGCAGTTCGCTGACGTAGGCGGCTCGGAAACGTTGAGCGCGGCCGCCGGCGGAGCTGACCTGGTGACCCTCATGATCAACTCGCCGGTCGAGCCCTTCATCCTTCAGGTACCAGCCAGCATCAAGACCCCGCAAGACCTTAAAGGCAAGAAGCTGGGCGTGAGCAACTTCGGCTCGGCCTCGGACATCGCGCTGCGCGAGGCGCTGGTCAAGGTCGGGCTCGATGCCGACAAGGACGTGAGCATCCTGGCCGTGGGCTCGTCCGCCACGCGCATCGCGGCCATGGAGAGCGGCGCCATTCAGGGCGGCATGTCGTTCCCGCCCGAGAGCCTCCGGCTGGAAGCGCAAGGTTTCCACACGCTGATGGACCTGGCCTCGCTCAAAGTGCCGTCGGTCGTGTCGAGCGACAGCGTCAGCCGGTCTTACCTGCAAAGCAACCGGCCCACAGTGCAGAAGTTCGTGGATTCCATGGTCGAGGCCAGCGCCCGCGCCCGCAAGGACAAGCCGCTGGTTATCGACATCCTCAAGAAGCAGTTCAAGTCGGACGACACGCGCGCCATGGACGTCACTTATGACTTCTTCGTGAACAGCGTCATCCCGCCGCTGCCCTATCCGAAAGCGGAGCTGTACGACAGCGCCAAGCAAATCCTGGGCGCCAAGAACGAGCAGGTCAAGAACTTCAACGTTGCCAAGATGATTGACGACTCGTTCGTGAAGAGCGCAGCCGACCGAGGTCTGGACAAGGGCTAAGCACAGGGTGGAGCTCGGCCAGATCGGTGAGTTCGGTGCGATCGGCCTGTTTCAGGAGCTCATAGCCGCCCACGGGAAGCAGGCTGCACTGCAGCCCGAGATCGGCATTGGCGACGACGCCGCCGTGTGGCGACCCACCACTGGCCGCGCGGCTATCGAGACCACGGACCTGCTCATCGAGGAGGTCCACTTCTCACTCCGGCACATGTCCTGGTACGACGTGGGCTGGAAATCCATGGCTGTGAACGTCAGCGACGTCGCCGCCATGGGCGGCCAGCCGGGCGCTGCCTTCGTCTCGGCGGGCTTGTCACCCCAGATGCCGCTGGAGGACGCGCGCGAGCTCTTCCGCGGCGTGGCCGAGTGCGCGGCCGAATATGGCGTGGCCATCCTTGGCGGCGACACTGTGGCCGCGCCGCAAGCCGCCGTGATCAACGTCGCGCTGTATGGCGAAACCCTGGACGAGAGCGGCGCCGTGCTCCGCCGCGACGCGGCCCGGCCCGGCGACGCCGTTGGCGTGAGCGGCCCGCTCGGCGAGTCAGCAGCGTACCTTCGCTTGCAGGATGACGCCTTCCGCGCGGCGCACGTCCACCCTCTGCCGCGTGTCGAGCTCGGCCAGCAGCTGCTGCGCGCGGGCATCCGCTGCGGAATGGACGTCAGCGACGGCCTCCTGGCCGATCTGGCCAAGCTCTGCTCCGCCAGTGGCGCAGCCGCGCAGGTCCAAGCCGTCCAGGTCCCGCAAGCGCCGGCCCTGGCGCGCCTGCTGCCTCACGATGCCCTGGAGCTGGCCCTCACCGGCGGTGAGGACTACCAATTGCTGGCTTGCGGCCCAGAGGACATGCTCAGGCAGGCGGGCCTCGCCGTGGTCGGCAGCATCACCGAAGGCAGCGGCGTGACCGTGCTGGACGCGAATGGCCAGGAGCTGAGCTTTAAAACGCCCGGCTATGACGCCTTCAGCGGCGGCCCATGAGGCCCTCACCCCCATGTCATCTTGAGGGCATCCGAAGGAGCTTCCGCCGCGCCGGCAAACGAGAAGGTCCTTCGCTGCGCTCAGGATGACATCGAAAAGCCAGCTTTGTCACACCGACAGCCCCGAGCAGACGCGGGCCATTGCGCGCCGCATAGGCCAGGCTGCGGAGCCGGGCGACGTCATCCTGCTGGTGGGTGAGCTCGGCGCCGGAAAGACCGTCTTCGCCCAGGGGCTGGCCGAAGGCTTGGGCGCGCAGGAGACCGTGAACAGCCCCACCTTTGTGCTGCTGCACGAGTATCACGGGCGGCTGACGCTGTACCACTACGACCTGTACCGGCTGGCCAACATCGAGCAGACAGTCAGCCGCGAATGGCAGGAGTTCCTGTACGGCGACGGCGTCTCCGTTGTCGAGTGGGCCAACCGAGCGAGCGACCTCCTACCAAGGGAGCACCTGTTGCTAGAATTCACCATCGAATCCGAGACCAGGCGGGTCCTGAAGCTGACGGGAGTCGGACAGCGCCACCTCGAGCTTCTGAGCGCCGTCCAATGCTCCTAGCAATCGATACCTCCACTCACTACGCCAGCGTCGCCCTGCACGACGGCGCCCGGCTGCTGTCCGAGCACACCTGGCTCGCCAATCAAGATCACACCCGCACCCTGCTGCCGAACATCCAGCGCCTGCTGGCCGATTGCCGCGCCAACTTGGACGGGCTCACGGTCGTAGCCGTAGCCCTGGGGCCCGGATCGTTCAACGGCCTGCGCGTGGGGCTGAGCACGGCTAAGGGCCTGGCGTTGGCCCGCAACTTGCCGCTCGTGGGCGTGCCCACTCTGGAGCTGCTAGCCGCCGAGTATGGCCTCGACGAGGTGACCATGAATGCCGGCCGCGGCCGAATCTACCGCTGGACCGCCGCAGCTCCCAGCGACCTGATCACCCTGGCGGAGGGCTCGGCCCCGGATCGCCTACGGCATGCGGGAGTCCTGGCCCAGCTCGGATGGGAGCGTCTCCGGGCTGGTCAGACGCTAGACTCGGCCAAGGTGCAGCCCCTCTATGTGCAGCCACCACACGTCACTGAAAGCCGCAAGAAATCGCACATGCAGGCTGCTTGATGGCCACCACTGCCTCGACCTTTTACGTCGATCGCATGACGGTTGCGGACATCTCCGAGGTCGTCGAGATCGAGCGCCAGAGCTTCAGTCTGCCGTGGCCGTCCAACGCCTACAAGCGCGAGCTGCAGGACAACCGCACGGCCCACTACATCGTCGTCCGCCGGCAGGAGCCTGGTAAGCCGCCCGCGCCTCCGCCGTCGCGCCAGGACGAGCCCCGCGGGCTGCTCGGCTTCCTTCGCTCACTGGGCTCACAGCCTGCTCCAGCGCCGCGCCAGGGGCCACCCAGCATCTACGCCTACGCGGGCCTATGGCTGATGGTCGACGAGGCGCACATCACCACCATTGCCGCCCGGCCGGAGTTCCGCGGTAAAGGCTTGGGCGAGCTGGCGCTGTGCGGCCTGGTCGACACCGCTCTGGAGGTCGGCGCGCGCATCATGACCCTGGAAGTGCGCGTCTCCAACACGGTGGCCCAGAACCTGTACCTGAAGTACGGCTTCAAACAGTCCGGCCTGCGCCGCCGCTACTACAGCGACAACAACGAAGACGCGCTGATCATGACCGCCGAGAACATCGGCGCGCCCGTGTTCCTGAACAACTACAAGCTGCTCAAGAACAGCCTGCTGCGCAAGCTGGAGTAGCCGCCCGCCGTTTTGTCATGCCGAGCGCCAGCGAGGCATCCGTCTAGGCGCGGATTCCTCGTTCCACTCGGAATGACAAACGCGCTCAGCATGACAAACTTGAACCGTGGCCAACATCTTGGCCGTCGAGACGTCGTGCGACGAGACTTCCGCGGCGGTCGTGCGCGATGGCCGTTACGTCGTGAGCAACGTCACCTCCACACAGGAGGCGATTCACCGCCGCTATGGCGGCATCGTGCCCGAGGTGGCTTCGCGCGAGCACTTGCTGACGATCGTGCCAGTGGTCGAGGAGGCGGTGGAGCAGGCCGGCGGCTGGCCGGCGATCGACGCCATCGCGACGGTGTACGGCCCTGGCCTGGCGGGGTCGCTGCTGGTCGGCGTCAACGTCTGCAAAGGGGTGGCCCTCGCGCGCGACCTGCCGCTGCTCGGCATCAATCACCTGGAAGGCCACGTCTACGCCAACTGGATCTACGACGAGGCCAGTTCCGGCGAGCCGCCCGAGTTTCCCGTCCTGGCGCTCATTGTGTCCGGCGGCCATTCGGAGCTGGTGCTGATGCGCGACCACGGCAAGTACCAGCTAATCGGGCAGACTCGCGACGACGCGGCCGGCGAAGCCTTTGACAAGACCGCCAGGCTGTTGGGGTTGGGCTATCCCGGTGGACCGGCCATTCAAGAGGCGGCGGAGGGATACCCTCACCCTAGCCCTCTCCCAGCGGGAGAGGGAACTGTCCGTCTGCCTCGCGCCTGGCTGCCAGGGACTCACGACTTCAGCTTCAGCGGTCTCAAGACGGCCGTGCTCCGTCTGGTGAACTCCGAGCATCCGCGAGACGACGGCTGGACGGCTGGAGTGGCCGCTGAGTTTCAGCGCGCCGTCGTTGAGGTGCTGGTGGGCAAGACGGCAGGCGCCGCGGAAGAGCTCGGCGTACGTTCGGTGGCGCTGGCCGGCGGTGTCGCGGCCAACAAGCTGCTGCGCGAGGAGCTGGAGCGGGCGCTTCAGCTGCCCTTCCATTGCCCCCGCCTGTGGCTGTGCACCGACAACGCCGCCATGTCCGCCGCGGCTGGCTATTTCCACCTGCTGCGCGGCGACATTTCCGGCCTCGATCTGGACGTCATTCCCGGGCTCAAGCTGGCGGCCTAAAATGGCCCGCGACTTGCTATGGGCCGGGCATGGCAGCGTATACCTCTCATCCCCCGTATGCGTGGGCTGTGCGCCGCAGTCCGGGCACCGTCTACGCAATCGTGTTTTTTATCTGCATGGCTATCATCATCATCGCTTTCACCTACTTCCTCAGGCACGGGTATTTCCTCGTGCACGTCCCGGAGATCAACCTCAAGCTGCCTGACCTGCACCTGATGCCTGGCACCTGAGCCTCAGCGGCAGCCGTTTTCTGGGACAATCGTGCCCCATGGAACGCCTGCCTATTCGCACACGCCTGGCCCGGGTCGAGCACGACCGCATCCTGATCCGTGGGCACGACCTGTGCCAGGACCTGCTGGGCAGCATCAGCTTCGCCGATATGACAGGGCTGATGCTCATCGGCCGGCTGCCCGCCGCCAATGAGCGGCGGATGCTGGATGCGCTGCTGATCGTGCTGGTGGAGCACGGCATGGTGTCCAGCGTGATCAACGCCCGCCTGACCTATCACACCGCGCCCGAGTCCATCCAGGCCGCTGTGGCCGCCTCGCTGCTGGGCGCCGGCAGCGTTCACCTGGGCTCGTCCGACATCTGCGCCCGGATGCTCCAGGAAGGTTTGGCCGAGCAGCCTGAGCTCGAAGCCGCGGCCGAGGGCATCGCCGCCCGCTTCGCCGCCGCGCGGCAGCGCATCCCAGGCATCGGCCACCGCACGCACCCAGGCGGCGATCCGCGGGCCGAGCGGCTGTTTGCCATTGCGCGCGAGACTGACGTGTATGCCCGGCACTGCCAGCTGCTGGAGCTGGTGGTCGACGCGGCCGAGCAGCACGTGGGCCGCCGCCTGCCGGTCAACGTCACCGGCGCCATCGCCGCCATCTCGCTCGACCTGGGGCTGCCCTGGCAAATCTCGAAGGCGTTCGCCCTCATCGGCCGCACGTTGGGCACGATGGCCCACATTCGGGAGGAGATCGAGGACCCCGCCGCGCCGGCCATCGACGCCGCTATCAAGGGCGCACTGCAGGTCGAACCCTCACCCTAGCCCTCTCCCCGAGGGAGAGGGAATTACTAGGCGCTTTGACACTGAGCGCTTGTTTCGCCAGAATCCGCGCGTATGGCTCGGACCTGGCCCCTCGCTGCTGTTTGCGCGCTCAGTCTGCTTCTACCCGCCGGCGGCTTGAAGGCGGCTCAACCGGATGGTCAGCAGCTGTGGGGCTTCAACGGTCGAGGAGATACGGCCGGCTTCCACTCGAGCCCGGCAAATGGCGCTAGTAACCAGCTGTCCTGGACCGACAACCCGAGCTTCGAGGGCGGAGGCGCGCTGCGCATCGATTACACCGGCTCGCGCGGCTTCAACACCGCGGTCAGCACTTCCGCGCTTCCGCCACTGCCGGGCAACACAGCCACCATCAGCGCGCAGATCTTCGTGCCTGCGCAGGTTGCGGTCACCAAGCTGGACATCGGGCTGCAAGTCGACGGCGGGCCGTCCAATAAGGACGACGTCATCTTCCATGCGCTGGACACGCGCGGCGGCTGGAACCTGGTGTCCTGGTCGGTCCACCCGGGTCAGCTGTCCGGCCAGCACACGCTGAGCTTCGCCCTCTTCACCGACGACCCCCTCCCGGCGCCGCTGTACGTCGACGACGTCCGCGCCGTGCAGCCGCACATCGCGATCAACGCCAGCCAGGTAGTCGCGACGTTCGATCCTGTGGCCCTGTGGGGCAGCAACGTAGCCTACTACTACCCGCCCTCTTTCTTCCAGGATCCCGGCGTCATCCGGCTGGCGCAGGACGCCGGCTACTACTCCTTCCGCATCCCAGGCGGGCTCAACTCGGACGTCTACCACTGGAACAGCAATGGGCTGCGCAAGCCCGACGGCAGCATCAACCCCGCGGCGCGCCGTCCGGACGGGACCTGGGCCATCGACTACTCCGGCTACGCGCCCGGCTTTGAGGCCAAGGGCGAAGCCTCCACGGGCGACCCGCTGTTCACCTCACAGCCCGACTTCGCCACGGTGAACACCTACGACCACACGCCGCCCGTCGATGCCAATGCCCTGGCTCACTGGATCCTTGGGCTCGGGCCGCAGGCGCAGATTGTGGTCGATGTGAACGTCGGCACCGCCAGCGCCCTGGTGGCGACCGGTCCCAACAACGCCCTCCAGGAATCCGACGTGGCCACCGGCGCCGAGGAGGCCGCCGAGTGGGTCAGGCACTACAACCAGAAAAACGGCTTCCACGTCAGGTATTGGGAAGTCGGCAACGAGCTCAATCCCTACGGCGCGGAGATCGGCGTCCACGTCCGCGACAAGAGCCCCCAGGGCTGGCACTGGATCACGGCGGCGGACTACGCCACCATCTTCCGGGCCTACGCCAAGGCCATGAAAGCCGTCGATCCCGGCATCAAGATCGCCGGGCCGGTGGGCTACCTCAGCGCCTTCGGCGACGCCAGCGGCACCACCAGCTGGATCCAGACGTTTCTCCAGCAGGCGGGCGACGTGGTGGACGTGATCGACATCCACTTCTACAACCACGGCGAGAGTGAGGCGCAGACGCTGGCCAAGCCGGCCGAGCTCCAGCCCGAGATCGACAAGATGCGCGGCTGGCTGCGTCAAAGCTTCCCCCAGCGCGCCGACCAGGTGGGCATTGGCGTCTCGGAGTGGGGCGATTATGACAACAAGTACGCCATCGGCGACGGGTTGTACGCCGCCGACCTGATGGGCCAGATGGCGCAGAGCCAGATCGCCTTCGGCAACGCCTGGGACATCGGCAACGTCATCCCGGACAACGGGCAGCCGCTGCCCGCCTTCGGCTTCGATTCCGTCAACCGCCAGGCGCCAGGCTGGACCACCCAGCCGGCCAACGGCGCCAGCAATGGCCTGAGCTGGACGAACGACCCCCACTTTGCGCGCCCGGGCCATTGGTCGCTGGTGGTCGACTACCGCGGATCGAAGGGGCCGAACGCCAGCCTGGGGCATTCGCTGGCCGGCATCGCCGTGCATCCCGCCGTCAACGCGCTGGGGCTGGACGTGTTCATTCCCAATGAGCCGGGCAACAACACCGTCACCTTCTGGCTGCGCATCGAGCGCACCGACGGCAGCTTCGACGACAGCGGCCGGGATCAGCCTCAGCAGCCCATTTGGGGCGAATGGAACCACCTCCTGCTGCCGCTCGATCCGGCCAGGTTGGCCACCGCCAAGCGCGTGGACGTGGTGGTCGACTCCAACCTGCCAATGGTGACGCCACTGTACGTCGGCGGATTGGAGACCCAGCAGAGCCTGCACCAGCCGAACGGCCGCTACTGGGCGGCGTACATGTACCACCATTACTTCGCCAATGCGCTGCTGGCGCTTGATATGGGCGCCACCAGCCGCGATCGCCTGGCGGCCTACGCCAGCCGGGCAGCCGACGGCAGCCTCTATCTGATGGTCGTCAACAAGGACCCGCTGAGCGACGTCGGCATGCCGATCAGCATCGCTGGCTATCGCCCCGCCGCCTCGGCCACCGCCTTCACCTGGAGCGGCGACAACTACGCCATCGATCCGGGGACGGGCAGAGCCGCCAGGGACGCGCCACCCAGCAGCAAGATCATCCCCGCCGGCGCCGACTTCAGCTACGTGTTCCCGAAGTACTCCATCACCGCCATCAAGCTGACGCCGGGCTAGCCAGGCTTGTCAGGAATCAGAGGCCGAGCAGCTTCTTAGCGTTGTCCAGCATGATCTTCTGCCGGACCTCCGGGGTGAACGGCAGATCGGCAAACTCACGCAGGTAGCGATCGACGTCAATCATCGGCCAGTCAGTGCCGAACAGCACGCGATCCTGAAGCAGCGTGCTCGCGTAATGGACCAGCTGCGGCGGGAAGTATTGCGGCGCCCAGCCGGACAGGTCGATGTAGTAGTTGGTCTTGTGGCGGCACACGGCTAGGGCCTCATCCTGCCACGGCCAGGAAGGATGGGCGCCGATGATAGTCAGCTCCGGGAAATCGGCGGCCACGTCGTCCAGGTCGGGGATCGGCCGGGTGTACTGGAGCTTGTAGCCCATGCCCCCGCGGGTGCCGGCGCCCGCGCCCATCATGCCGGTATGGAACAGCACGATGAGCTTGCGCTTGGCGCATTCCTCCCAGACGGGGTAGAAGCGCTTGTCGTTGGCGTGGAACAGCTGGCGCCCCGGATTGATCTCGCCGATGCCCTTCATACCCAGCTCCTCGTGGCAGCGCTTCACCTCATCCACGGCGCGCTGCCCAAACCACGGCTCGACCACGCCGAAGGCGATGAACACGTCCGGGAACCGCTTCTGGGCCTCGGCCAGATGGTCGTTGGGCGCGCCGGGGTTACCGCTGGACCACTCGTCGGTTGAGTTCATCAGCACGGCCATCATCTGCCGCTCGCGGTACATGTCGGCCATGGCCTCCCAGGGCACGATCTTGCGCTCGCGGCCGAAGTAGCGGGCCATCTGCTCGGCGCGCGCGCCCTGCGCCGCCACAGCCACTTCCGTTTGGGGATGGACGTGGATGTCGATGGCCTTCAGGTCCATGCCGGCTCTCCTAGGGCGCGACTTCGACGAAATCGAAGTGGAACTCGCCCGCCTGCCGGCAGTTGCTGTAGGTGACGTGGTTCACGTACGACGACAGCTTCATGCCGCCGTCCACCAGGTAGACGTCGAGGGTAATTGGGCCGGCGGGGCAGGTCGTCGCGATCAGGATGTTGAAGAGGCCATCGTCACCTGTCGTGCTGAACGTCGGGTCAGCGTTCCCAACGCGCGCCTGCACGATCATCCCCGAAGCCAATGTGCCATCGCGTTTGATGACGTGCCCGCCGACATACTGCGTACCTTCATTCGGCGCGCTGTCGAGGCAGGGCACTCCTTTGTCGGGGCCGCATAGCACGAACGGCGGATCGTTGACCTTCTTGTAGTACCACGAGTAGATGGGCTTGGGCGTGGGCGTAGGTGGAGGCGGCGGTCCCGGCGCGACCACGGGCGCCGGCGCCGCCGCTTCCCAGGGGAAGCGGTCTGTGTTGAGCCGGCTGACCAGGCCGTTGGGGCCGTTGATCCAGGTCATGTAGCCGTTAGTGAAGGCGGTCCAGTTGTCCGCCTTGCGCCACACCATGAGCCCCTTGGTGGTGTGCTGCACAGCATCCCCGCTTGGTGTGAAGGACTGATTTTCCAGGCACTCCCCGCTCTCATTCGGGACAAGGTCGTGCAGCGTCTTGAAACCGAGGATGAACTGGCAGGCGGCCGTCTGTTGAGCGGCCACCTGGCTGGCCGGCGCCAACAACACTGCCGCGAGGCCGGCCAACGGCAGGATGCGGCCCAGGAAGCGAAGATGATTCACGGCTTTCACAGTGCCAGCTAGCTTACACCAGGCCGGGTTACGCTCCCTATACTGTCCCTAATGAGTTCCCCCCAGGCCGGTGTGGCCGAGGGTCTCCCAGCCGACCTGCAGCCCATAGCCGAGACGCGCGCCGAATTGCTGCGCGAGGAAATGAGCGTGCCCTCGGGTCGCGTGGTCATCACCGGCCTCGGCACGGTAAGCCCGCTCGGTTTGGACGTCGCCAGCACCTGGGCCGCTGCCGTCTCGGGCAAGTCCGGCGCCGGCCCGATCACGCTGTTCGATGCCTCGGCTTACGACACGCGCATCGCCTGCGAGGTCAAGGACTGGGATCCCACGCTCTATCTGGACCGTAAAGAGGTCCGCCACACCGATCGGGTGGTGCAGTTCGCCATCGGCGCCGCGGTGCAGGCCCTCAAGGACGCT
>DATGVV010000385.1:0-2508 GCA_035299885.1 Chloroflexota bacterium
CACGTATACGGTCCCGTCGGGCGTGACTGTGACAGCATTCGGGCTGGAGAACTGGGCACTGGCGGCCGGCCCATCCTCGTACCCGGGAACGCCTGAGCCGGCGAGATCGAGCACCAGACCCGAGGTGGTGATGCTGCGGACACGGTGGTTGCCGGTGTCAGCCACATACACAAACCCGCCGTCGTCCACGGCCAGGCCAAACTGGCCAGCGAAGCGAGCTTTCGCGGCCGCGCCGTTCACGTGGCCGCTCTGTCCATCGCCAGCATAGACAGACAGGACCCAACCAGTCGCCGCGCCGGTGCTGCTTCCCGAAGGGCGCTGCTTAACGAGCAGGATGGACGCCGCCACGAGCAGGCACCCAACGCCGACGGCAGCGGCAGGCCACACCCACCAGGCCCGCCGTGAGCCGCCGGCGCTCGGCCTCTCAGCCGCGGATAGCGCCGCGGGAGCGCCGGCCCACCCACGATCGGCAAGCAAGCTCGCGAGGGCGGCTACGGCCGCTTCGTTCTCTCGATAGTACTGGCTCCTGCTGAGGGCCAGCCGGTTCTGCACTTCGCCCGGGTCGAGCCCCTCGAGGTAGCGCCACGTGAGCACGTTGTAGGCCCGCCAGGCCCTGCTGCCCGGATCGACCTGCGGTCCTGGCTTCAGCTCCTCGATCGCGGCGGTCAGCTCTGCTTGAAGGCCTCCGATGCCTCGCGGTCCCGCCAAGGGGTGCTTGCGAAGGGCTACCGGATCGTGCAGATCGGCGAGTGCCTCGCCCAGCCGGCGGGCGAACTCAACCTCGGCTTTTACGCTCAACCGCTGAAGCCCTGGGACGTTTTGGCATGCTTTTGAGAATTCTCTGAGACAAATCCCCTAGGCGCAAGTGTGACCGCCGTATGTAATGGCTCCGTACGTCATCACCTCACGAGGAGCAACGAGCTATGAACATCAGCCACATTCGGTCCGCAGTCCTAGTTCCTGTTGCGCTCGCCGTGCTAGCAGGCTGTGGAAAAGTCGCGTCACCGGCCAGCCAGTCGCCCGCCGGGCCAGCCGGGTCCTCCCAGCCAGCGTCCAAGCCCAGCGCGGCGCCATCGGCCGCTCTCAGCGGCCCAGCAGATGTGGCCGCGCGCTTTCCGGACCTGAACAACCGCGGCGACACGGCTGGCGCCGCGACCGTCTTCACGGACGACGCCGTACTCGTCGGCGGCGCGCCGTGCAGCCTACCGAGCATCTGCAAGGGACCCGCGGCCATCGCCAAACGGATCGAGAATGCCGCGGCCTCACATATTGCGCAGACGATCGACGGGCCCCCGGCCGTAGCCGGGAACCAGGTGTTCATGCGCCTGCAGATACACAACGACCTCGATGTGAAAGCAGGAATCGAGCGGCACATGGCGCTCGTCAGCGCGACGGTGCAAGGGGACAAGATTGCCAGCTGGCTCGCTTACGACGATCTGAGGGACGCGCAGACGGCCAAGTACAGCCTTCTACAGCAGTCCGGAGGCGGCGCCTCGCCGGCAGCATCTATCGCTGACAGCGAGCGGGTCGCGGTCGCGAGGCAGTTCCAGGATGCCACGGCAAGGGGAGACGCCGATGCAGCCGCGGCGGCATTCAGTGACAATGCCGTGTTTATTGGTGGCCCAGCCTGTCCACCGACGGCCCCTTGCGCCACCCCCGCCGCCATTCTGAAGCGCGCCCAGGCTGGCGTGGGCACACACAACCACGACACCTTGCTGGGCACACCGGCGGTGGTGGGGGATCTGGTTCAGATGCGCTTGGAGGTACGCGGCGACCTCATAACGGCCGCCGGGGCTGAGCGCGTCATCGTCAACGTCCAGGAGCAGCTTCGCGGCCAGAAGATCGCTTCACTCGTGATTCTGCCTGACATCACCGACGCTCAAACAGCCAAATACCAGCTGTTTCTCCAGCAACAAGCTGGCACTAAACCTTGAGGAGGGTTTGAGGCGTTTGAGGCAGTCCGCTTCCGCGTTGCGAGCTAGCTTGCTTATATTCCTCAGGCGAACGGGCTGCGCACCTCGACCGCTCCAAATCGCTGGCCAGCATTGAGGTCCTCAGACCACAGCACGTTCGCCCCGAGCTTCTGCGCCGCAGTGATGAGCATCGCATCCCAGAAAGAGAGCTGCCAGCGAGCGGACGCATCGATGGCGTCAAGGACGTCACTGACCGCCGGCGCAAATAGCCGCCAGCTGGCTAGCCTTTCGACACGCTCGCGCGCCATTTGCCAGGTTGTTCGGATGTCGGCTTTCCGCGTTGTGACCACAAAGAATTCCTGAAGAACTTGGATGCTGAGCGCGCCCTCGCCCGAGTCCCACAGACGGTCTACCAGTTCGGCAGCTCGCTCGTGCTTCACACCCTCTCCAGGGTCGTAGGCATAGATCAAGACATTTGTATCGCAGAACTCACCGCTCATGCAGCTCGTCTCGGGTCCATGTCGCCCCGCCTATGTGAAACCCAATGCCCTCCCTCATCGCCTTCTTTTCCAGTTCCATAGCCGCCCGGTAATGG
>DATGVV010000386.1:0-3232 GCA_035299885.1 Chloroflexota bacterium
AGCGCCCGCATCACGCTCCCCGACATGACATAGCGCAGGCCCTCCACGAGCTCTGTCCAGCCAGTGGCCCGGTTTTCTGGGGCCGGACTTCGGGCCGAATCGTCCGGTAGGCCGATGAGCAACGTCACGACCGAGGCGTACATGATGGTCATGACGACATACGAACCGCCGACGCCCACAGCGGAGATCGCCAGCAGACCGCCCGCGATAGCCGGACCCAGTACGCGGCAGGCGTTCATGCCCGCGCTGTTCAAGGCCACTGCGTTGCGCAGCAGCCGGCCTTCCATCAGATGGCCGATGTACGCCTGGCGAGAGGGCATGTTGAAGGCCATCGCGGTGCCTTGCAGCAGGCCGAACACGACCAGATGCCACACCTGCAGCAGGTGTGCCACCGCGAGGACGGCCACCATGGCAGTGGAGACGCAGAGCAAGCTCTGAGTGCACAGCAGGACCGATCGTCGCGGCAGGCGATCGGCGACAACCCCGCCCACAAGCGCCAGAAGCACCATAGGCCCGCCTTGGGCGGCGCTGGTGAAGCCCAGCGCCGTTGCCGAGTTCGACAGTTGGAAGGCGGCATAGCCGGTGACCACGATATTCATCTGCCAGGCCAGCGTTGCCGGCATCATGCCCAACCACAGTTGCCTGTATGCGGGCACACCTAGCGCCGGGTACAGCCGAAACGGGAGGCTTCGAGCGGCCGGCCCTTCTTCGATGGCTACGGCGGTGGTTTCGACAGCAACTGCACCCTGAGCCGCGGCCACCGAGGGATGATACCCCCGCCGCTATGGCCTAGCTATCTATGCGGGTGTCTGCACGGTGACGGTGAACGGCTTGACTGGTGAGCATTCCGTGGGACTAGGCGTGTGTGTGGCCCTCACGGGGCTCGTCGGGACCCACTCAGCAGCCGGGCTGGCCGTGGTTGCCACAGCAGTTTGAACGAGTACGCAGCTTGTAGAAGTTGTTGCCGAACAACAGGCCGACCTTGGTGCTAAAGGGAGCGTCGAAGGTCCGAAAGTTGTTAAAGGCTGCCTTCAGGCTAGGAGTAGCTTGCGAGTGTTCGTGGTCCATCGGCTCGCGGCCATGCTAGCACCGATCACGACCGCCCGGCTGGTTGTGCTTAGGCTCCCAGGAGCGCCCCCCCGGGTTCCAACGAGGAGCGATGCCGCGGAAAGCCGCGATCGCGTCCTAGACACCTGCTTGCCCGAAGTGGTAGTCTGACCGCCAATTAAGCTCATCTCGCCGCCTGGAGGTTCAAGCAGTGTCGACGCCGATTGACCGTCGAGCCTTTCTTAAGCGCGCCAGCGAAGTTGTTGGCATCGGCCTGGTCGTTCCCCTCCTGGCCGCCTGCGGATCGGCCGCCACGCCGGCGGCGAGCAGTGCCGTGGCGAAGCCGAGCGAGGCCGCAAAGCCGGCCGCATCCGCCGCCTCGGCCAGCGCGGCCGCCGCCGGCTCGGCTGCTGCCAAGGGCGTGACCAAAGTCAGCTACGCCTATGCAAGCGCCAACGGCTATCACCTGGTGTCGCTCATTGGGGCGGAGAAACCGGACTTTACGCGCAAGTACGGCATCGAGTTCGATCTGGTGACCACTACCAACTCGCCGAACGCGGTCAACGCCCTGGTCGGCGGCTCCGTGAACTTCGCCTCCGTTACGCCTGACGCGGCCTGGGCGGCCCAGGATAAGGCGCCGGACGTCAAGCAGGTAGCGGCCATCGCCGATGGCACGCCGTACGTGCTTATCGCCCAGCCCGAGATCAAGAAAGCGGCCGAGCTGAAGGGCAAGACCTTCGGCGCATCGGCGGTACGCGGCGGCGCCGACACGACCGCCATCATGGTCATGATGCTCGAAAACGGCGTGAAGCCGGACGAGTACACGATCGTGCAGGCGGGGGCCGTGTCCGACCGCGTCGTGGCCATGAAAGCGAAAACCATCCAGGGTATAGCCCAGCTCGAGCCGCAGGCCACGCAGCTGCGCGATGAGGGCTTTCCCGAGATCGACAACGCCAACAACTACGCTCCGCTGAAGAACGTCCAGTCGCTGGTGATCATCTCCAAGAAGAGCTGGTACGAGAAAAACGAAGACGTCGCGGTGAACTTCTTCCGCGCCTGGACCGACATCACCAAGTGGCTCTACGATCCCAAGAACAAGGACGAGGTGCTGGCTATCAGCAAAAAGACGATGAGCGTGGGTGACAAGCCCGCTGAAGGCGCCTACGACCTGCACGTCGTCAAGGGCAAAGTGGCCTCGCAGGACCTCCACGTCAACGAGAAGGCCATGCAGCAGTTCATCCAGAACCTCAAGCGCGCCGGCATCGAGAACTTGCCCGCGGATCCGATGAAGTTCGTCGACATGAGCCTGGTGGACAAGGCCCTCAAGGCGTAACCCCATGGCTGATGCAGCCCTCGAGCGGCCATTCGCGGTCGAGCCGCGCCAGTCGTTCCTGGTCCGCTGGTACCACGAGAACACCGGCAGCGCGCGGGCCCTGCTGTCCCTCGTGGTGGTGGGCGTCGCCTGGGAGATCGCTGGCCGCAGCGGCAACTGGCCGCTGATCCTTGCGCCGCTGTCGGACATCTGGGCCAAATTCCTGAAGCTTGCCGGCACGGGCGTGCTGGGCCGGCACCTGCTGGTGAGCCTCAACGAGTTCGTCGTCGGCTTTGCCATCGCGGCCGTTTTCGGCGTGGCGCTGGGCATGGCCATTGCCGCCAGCGACGCCGTGCGCGACTACGTCGATCCCTGGGTATCGGCCGTCTACGCAACCCCGACCGTGGCCCTTGCGCCGATGCTGATCTTCATCTTCGGCATCGACGCTCCCTCGAAGATGGCGGTGGTCTTCCTGCTGGCCGTGTTCCCGATCGTGATCAATACCTCCACCGGCATCCGCTCCACCGACCAGATCTACATTGAGGCCGCCCGCTCGTTCTCGGCCAATCGCGGGCAGATTTTCACCAAAGTGCTGCTGCCTTCCGCGCTGCCGTTCATCGTGGCCGGGCTGCGGCTGGGCATTGGTCGCGGCCTGGTGGGCGTGGTAGTCGGCGAGTTCATCGGGGCGCGGGCCGGCCTGGGCTACCTGATCTTCCGCTCGTCGCAAGGGTTCGAGATCGACGCCATGTGGGTCGGCGTGTGCCTACTGGCCGGCACCGGCATGGTGGCGGTCATCGCGCTGCAGAAGCTCGAGCGCCGCATGGCCCCCTGGCGCCAATTCGAGCTGAAGTAGGGCTTCTCTCATGAGTAACG
>DATGVV010000387.1:0-14633 GCA_035299885.1 Chloroflexota bacterium
TGCCCGACAGGAAGAGCAGGTTGCCGTACTGGGTTGCCAGGGACAGGGGCGAGTTCGGACCCTCCGTGTAGCTCGCGACGGGGTTTCGGCCGCCGCGCACCTCGCGCCGTTGCATCGGGAGCAGTGTAGTTGATCGATCCCGTTGGTATACACTCGCCGCCATGCCAACCCAAACGCCCGTTATCGATGCCGACGGCCACGTCCTGGAGCGCGAGCAGGACGTCCGCAAGTACCTGCGCCCGCCGTATGACCGGCGGCTCACGCCGCTGACCCCGCGCGATCAGCCCTGGGATAACGATCTCACCATGACGCGGCCGGCCGATGACCCCGCCTACACCCCTGCGCCCGGTGTGGTCTACCGCCGCGACATGAGCCCAGCCGAGCAGGTCGATGCCTGGGAGAAGATCGCCGAACACCATGGCATGGAGCACGCGGTGTGCTTCCCCACCGGCGCTGGGCGCGTGGCTAAGCTGCGCGAGAAGGACTGGCAGCTGGCCGTCGCCCGAGCTTACAACGACCATTTCGCCAAGGAGTACAATGCCCGCTCCGAGCGCGTCCACTGCGTGGGCGTGCTGCCGCTGGCCTACCCAGAGGAGGCCGCCCGGGAGCTGCGCCGCGCCACCGGCGAGCTGGGGCTGATTGGCTTCGAGCTGGTGACCGCGGGCGTCAACCTGGGCTACGGCGACCCCTTCTACGATCCGATCTACGCCGCCGCCGAGGAAACGGGAGCGGCCATCTGCTTCCATGGCACGCGCGCCTTCTCGGAACAGTACGGTTCCGAGGCGCTCAGCACTTTCCACGAGGTGCACACCTACGCCTTCACTGCCGGTATGCTGCTGCACTTCACCAGCGTGGTCTCGCAAGGCCTGACGATTCGCTTCCCCAAGCTGAAGCTGGCCTTCCTGGAGATTGGCGCCACCTGGCTGCCCTACTATCTCGATCGCCTGGACGAGCACTGGGAGAAGCGCGCCGAGCTGGAGACGCCGCTGCTCAAGGTCAAGCCCAGCCAGGTGGTGCGGGAGTCCAGCATCTGCTTCAGCATCGAAGCCGGCGAGTCGCTGCTGCCCGAGGCCATCGACTTCCTGGGCGACGATCACTTCATCTACGCCTCGGACATCCCGCACTGGGACAACGAGTTCCCCAAGAGCATGCACGAGGTCATGGACCATTCCCGGCTCTCGGCCGAGACCAAGGAGAAAATCCTGTACCGTAACGCGGCCGAGCTGTTCGGGCTGCGTTCAAGGGTGACCACCTAACACGCAACGGCGAGCAGCTCTCTGTCCCCAAATGGGTTGAGACGGATGTGGTGGATGGGTTGAGGCGAATGTCAGGCTGATTAGCACCGTTGGCTTTACCGCACTAGGATGCAATACGGACTAATCAAGCTTTCGAAGTGACCACTGTCGCGGCTCTCCAAGCAGTTACCCAAGGCGTTTTTGTCCTGATTTTCGGGCTGACGCTGAGCGATCTGGTGCGCTACCGCGATCGGGCCCATCTGGAGATCGCCGGCCTGTTCGGCACATTGGCCCTCATCATCCTCCTGCAGGGCGTCGCGCAGATCACCGGCGTCGTTCTGCCGCCCTACGCCAAGCTCATCGCCGCGGCGGTGATCGTGGCGCAGCCGTACATGCTCTTGCGCCTCGTCACCCATTTCCGGTCGCTACCGCGGACACAGCATGCGATTGCGCTGGTCTGTCTGTTCGGTTCTTGGGCGGTCCTCATCTGGACCGCCGCCGCCCCGTCTGTTGCACTAACCACGGCCATCGTCGTGCCTTTCGCCTACGTTGAGGGTTACGCCACCTTCGCGTTCGTGCGAGCTGCCATCGTCACGCGCGGCGTCACTCAGCGGCGCTTGATCGCCATCGCCTTGGGTTCGGGGCTGCTGGCCAGCGTGATCCTGCTTGCCGGGGTCACAGCCTTTTTGCCGGCTGCCGGCTCGGCCATCTCCACTATCTCGAACCTGCTCGCGCTCGGCTCCGCTGTCGCCTACTATGTGGGTTTTGCGCCGCCTCGCTGGCTGCGCGTAAGCTGGCAGATGGCTGAGTTCCGCCGCTTCCTGCTGACGTTGTCTGGCCGCACGAGTGAGGACCATGCGACTGCCGCGCTCGACCATCTAGGCCTGGCGGCAACCCGTGCGGCCGGCGGCAAGGCTGCCGTGATTGCCATAGGAGAGGAAGGAGCCGACACTCTCACCATCCGTACCGATCCTGCCAATCGAGCGGCCTTGGCGGCCAGCCAAATGACCACTATAGAGCTCGGATCCGCGAATCCGATGATCACCTCTGCGTGGCGTCAACGACGGCCCCTCGCGGCTGATGCCAAGGACTGGGGCCCGACACTGCGCGCAATCGGTTCGGCCTTCGGTGGCGCGAGCAGCGCGCTGTTGTGCCCCATCGCCGCGCACGAGGTTTTCTACGGTCTGCTCATCGTTCTGTCGGATCGAAGATCGCCCTTCGTCGCTGACGAGCTGGAGCTGTTGCCTATTTTTGCCGAGCAAGCGGCGCTAGCCATCGAAGGCGGCCAATCCTACCTGGCAGCTCAACGAAATGCGGACGAGCGCCAGGCGCTCCTGCGGCTGAGCCAGACGTTGTCCGAGGAAACCGAGGCGGCGCTTATGGCCGAGCGCATGGCCGAGCAGCTTCAGCGGCTGGTGCCCACCACGTCGTGGGCCTTCTGGCTCAAGGGTCGGGATGACGGTCTGGAGTTGGTAGCAGCCCACGGGACCGTGCGAGCACACCAGCAACGCTTACGGGCGGCGCCAGGCAGCGGCATCACCGGGCGGGTACTGCGCTCAGGGATACCGGCGCTGATCGACGACGTCCGAGCGGACCCGGACTATCAGGGACCCGATCCGAGCGTGCGTTCGTTGCTGGTAGTACCGCTGCGACATAGGCAGGAGATCTCTGGCGTGCTTGTGCTGGGCTCAAGTGATGTCGGGGCGTTCAAGCCCGAGCACCAGGCCCTGGCTGAGATCGTGGCAGCAGACGCGGCCGTGGCACTCGCCCGAGCTCAACTGGTGGAACGACTCACCGAGAGCGAAACCCGCCATCGCATGATCGTCGACGGCGCACTCGACGCCGTGGTGACGATGGACGCCACGGGTGCCATCACCGACTGGAACCCGCAGGCCGAGACCATGTTCGGTTGGTCCCGCCAAGAAGCGTTGGGCCGGAAGGTAGAGGCAACAATAATGCCAGCGCGGTACACCGCCGCGCATAGCCGCGGGATCGAGCGCTATCTCAGCACCGGCGAGGCGACGGTCCTGAACCAGCGCCTGGAATTGAGCGCCATCAACCGTGCCGGCCATGAGTTTCCGGTGGATCTGGCGATCACCGCGGTCCAGCGCGACGCGAGCCCGTCCTTCACCGCCTTCATCCGCGATATCAGTGTGCGCAAACAGGCCGAGCAGCAGCTGCAGGGAACCCTCGCGAAGCTCGAATCCCAAAACCTCGAGCTCGAGCAGGCAAGTCGCATGAAAAGCGACTTCCTGGCCAACATGAGCCACGAGCTGCGCACGCCGTTGAACGCCATCATCGGCTTCTCCGATGTGCTGCTGGAAGAGCTCTTCGGCGAGCTGAACGACAAGCAGAGGGAGTACACGCAAGACGTGCTGACCTCCGGCCACCACCTCCTCGCCTTGATCAACGACATCCTCGACCTGTCCAAGATCGAGTCCGGCAAGATGGACATGGACATGCGCGATTTCTCCGTCTTGGAAGTGCTGGAGTCCGGCTTGAAGATGATCCGCCAGCGGGCCGCCGAGCACGCCATCCAGCTGGAGTTCGACATCGCACCGGGAACGGACGTGATTCAAGGCGACCAGCGCAAGGTCAAGCAGATCCTGTTCAACCTGCTGTCTAACGCCATCAAGTTCACACCTGACGGCGGCAGCGTGCGCATCACGACTCGCCAGATCGAGGGCGGCGTCGAGATCACCGTCTCGGACACGGGCATAGGCATCGCGCCGGAGGACCAGGAGAAAGTATTCGACGAGTTTCAGCAGGTCGGCGCGTCGGCGCGCCAGGAGCGGGAGGGCACCGGACTTGGATTGGCGCTGGTCAAGCAGCTGGTAGAGCTGCACGGTGGACGCGTGTGGCTGGAGAGCGAGGTGGGGCAGGGAAGCACCTTCACCTTTACCCTGCCGCAAGCCGCCGTGCCCGCGGGCAGCGCGTCGTGACGCAGTCCCCGGCGGGGCATACGGGCGAGCTGATCCTGATCGTGGACGACAACGCCAAGAACCTCAAGCTGGTGCGCGACATTCTGCAGGTCAAGGGCTTCCGCACGCTGGAAGCTGACACAGCCGAGGAGGGCCTGGAGCTGGCCAGGGCTCATCAGCCGGACCTGATCCTCATGGACATCCAGCTGCCCGGGATGGACGGCGTGACCGCGCTCGGGCAGCTTCGGGCCGACGCGCTGACGGCTTCGCTCAAAGTGGTTGCTGTCACGGCCTTCGCCATGAAGGAAGAGCAGGAGCGCATCATGGCGGCGGGGTTCCTGGCCTGCCTCACCAAGCCGCTCGACATCCGCCACTTCCCGGACCAGGTGCGCGACTTCTGCAGGGACGGCGTCGTGCAGGCATGAGCGACGCGCCATCCAAAGTCCTGGCCGTCGACGACCAGGCCACCAATCTCCGGCTGCTGGATGCCGTTCTCAGCCCGCTCGGCTACACCGTGGTGACGGCGGCCAATGGGCAGGAAGCGCTCGACAAGCTCGAGGCGGAGCAGCCCGATCTGATCCTGACGGACATCATGATGCCGGTGATGGACGGCTACGAGCTGTGCCGGCGCGTGCGCCAGAACGAGGCTACTCGCTTCCTGCCCATCATCACCGTCACCGGCACGGCCGAGGCTGAGCGGCTCAAAGCCCTGCTCGCCGGGGCGGACGATTTCGTCCGCAAGCCGTTCGACCGCGCTGAACTGCGAGCACGCGTCAAGTCGCTGCTGCGCGTGAAGGAGTACCACGACCGGGTCGAGGCGCAGGCTAAGGAAATGGCCGACCTGAACCTCGCGCTCGCAGCCAAGGTCCAGGAGCAGATGACGGAGCTCGAGCGCCTGAACCAGCTGCGCCGCTTCCTGCCACCTCAGCTGTTGGAAGAGGTCGCCAAGCCCGGCGGTGAGGCGCTTCTCGAGAGTCATCGTCGCCAGATCGCCGTCGTGTTCACCGACCTTCGGGGCTTCACCTCATTCGCCGAGACCGCCGAACCAGAAGAGGTCATGCACGCGCTGCGGGACTATCATCAGGTGCTTGGGCCCCTGGTGCAGCGTCACAACGGAACGGTGGGCTTCTTTTCGGGCGATGGGTTGATGATTTTCTTCAACGACCCCATTCCCTGCGACGATCCGGCTACCCAGGCGGTGCTCATGGCAGCCAGCATGCGTGACCAGATGGCGCCGCTCACAGCCTCTTGGAGCCAGCGCCGCATCGACCTCAGCTTCAGCGCCGCGATCGCGTTCGGCTACGCGACGTTGGGTCGGGTGGGCTTCGCAGGACGCAGCGACTACACCGCCATCGGCTCGGTCGTGAACCAGGCTGCCCGCCTCTGCGGTGAGGCAGGCGGCGGGGAAGTGCTCGTCGATCAACGTGTCCTCGCCGCTGTTGAAGGGGTGGCCGACATTGAGCCCGCCGGCGAGTTCCGGTTGAAAGGCTTCGCCCGGCCGGTGCCGGGCTACAAACTGCTCGGAGTCAGAAAACAGTAGACTGACAACCGCCTATGGCTGAGCTGGCCGCCGTTATGGCCACGGTGCACGCGCCGCAATTGATCGCGCCGCCTCCAACCGAGGACCCGGAGCAGGTGCGGCTGACCATCCAGGCCATGAGCCGGCTGGGGCAGCGGCTGGACGAGACCAGGCCGGACGCTCTGCTGCTGATTACGGGCGACCATCTGGAGGGCTTCTTCCTGAACTGCATCGCGCCGTTCACCGTGTACCTGGCCGAAGAGGCGGCCGGCTCGTTCGCTGGTCGGCACTGGAGCTATCCCGTAGCCACCGAGCTGGCCCTTGCGCTGCTGGAGGACGGGCTGGAGGCTGGCTTCGACCTGGCCTACTCGCAAGAGGCGGAGCTGGACCACGCCTCGCTGGTGCCGCTGCACTACGTCCTCGGCAGCAGGCCCATCCCCATCGTGCCGCTGTTCGTGAACACCTACGTGCCGCCGCAGCCAGCGCCTAGGCGCTGCTTCGAGCTGGGGCGATCGCTGGGCGACATCCTGCGGCGGCAGCCCGAGCGTGTGGCCGTGCTGGCCAGCGGCGGCATGTCCCACTACCCCGGCACGGAGCGCTACGGCCAGCCTGATTACGACTTCGACCACACACTCTTGGACGAGCTCGAGGCCGGCCACGGCGAGGCGCTGATCGACTGCCCGCCGCTGAAGCTGGACGAGACCGGCAACACCGAGCTCCGCACCTGGCTGGTGGCCATGGGTATGGCCGGCGCGCGCCAGCCATTCGAGCTGCTCACCTATCAGCCCACCTGGCACCATGGTTACGCGGTGGGGTGGTGGGCATGAGGTCCACCGACCCGAGCCTGCACTATCGCCATCCGGCCGCCAAGGCCTTCCGGCTGAACAAGCTGCTCTACCGGGTGCGGATGGACGACGCCGTCCGGCGCCAGTTTGTGGCCGACCCGGAGAGCGTGATCGCCGGCTACGGGCTCACGCCTGACGAGATCGAGGCCGTAAAGGCGCTGGACGTCAACAAGCTGTCGGCCCTGGGCGCCCACCCGCTGCTGGCCTTCATGGCGCGCTTCAACGTGGAGCACGACCGGCGCTCAGCCGATCAAGGCGACTGAGAACTCCGGCGTGTAGGCGGCGCCGGCGTTCACGTTGAGCGCCGCGCCGCTGTTCTGGAACACGTACACCTGGAAGGCCGAGGCTGCCGGCACGTAGAAGGGGCCCGAGGTGCACGTGACGTCCGTCGTGTCGCCGCTGACTGGCACGCACTCCTCGATGGCGAAGAACTGGTTGGAGGCTGTGTCGAACAGCGCCACGGTGCGCTCGCCTACTCCGCTGGCGGCGAACTCCACGCCCGCCGTGGCGATGTAGATACCGGGCGTCCGGATGACGACGCGGGTAGGGTCGCCAATCGTCCACATCGGATTGATGCCGCTCATGGTGTCGTGCCGGGCGGCCGTGAAGCTCAGAATGGTCTGGCTGCCGCTGGCGATGCTCTGGGCCGCGCCACGATAGACGCGGCAGCTAGGCACCCGCAGATTAGTGGTGGTCACGCCCACCACCAGGCCATCGGCCGGGTTGTTCTCGTCGAACAGCAGCAGCGACACGCGAGCGCCGTTCGGCAGGAGGGACGGCAGCAGCTGCCGCGACACCGGCACGCCTTTGAGGAAGCTGGTCAAGCCCCCATCGGGCTGGACGGAGCAGGTGTAGCTGGCGGCGTCGAAGTTGTAGATCGTGCCGGCGGCGACCATCGGCCTCATACCGGGGTCCCCGCCGAGTTTATCGAGGTGGGGCGTCTCATGCGCCTGTCAAGTCCAGCCTCATGTCGAATGTGCCGCGCAGCACGTCCATGGCTGCCGACACCCCATGGCAGCGGTAGGTCTGGTTGAGATTGATGGCCGCGTCCACCACCGTCACCACGTCCAGCACCTCCAGCCCGGGATTGATCGGCACGTGGATCTCGCCACCGCGGCCCGTGCGCTGTTCCAGCAGCAGCTCATTGCCGGCGCGGATCGCCGCCTGGGCGTTGCTGCCAAGTGCGCGGTCGACCACGTGCTGGTAGCGTTCGACTGAAACAGCCTCGGCGGCTGTGTAGTCCCAGGCTTCGGCCTGGACGTTTTGAGCGAAGACGCGCACGTGGTTGGCGGCGAGGTCGGTCTGGCCCAGCTGGGCCGACTCGATCTCGTTCTGCCAGGTCCACACCGAGGCGGCGCCTTCGCTGGGATCGTGCAGCACCAGCGAGCCGTCGGCGCGAACGGCGTACTCGAGGCTGTACGCCTCCACCAGCCGCTGCAAGGCTTGGCGCCAGGTCTGGCCCGGCTGCACGACGAAGCTGGCCAGCACCTGGCCCATGGCCGCCGTACCGGGCCAGAACACCTGGAACAGCCCCGCGCGGGCGGCGATCTCGATCGCCAGCCACAGCACGCTGCGGGTCTTGTAGCCCAGCAGCAGCGGCGCCTCGTTGTCCAGCCAGCGGCTCTGGTCCAGGGCCGCGATAACCAGCTGGTTCTCGCCCGGCGCGCGGCTGAAATACCAGTGCTCGACCAAGGCCGTGGCCACGTTTACCAGCTCAGCGCCAGCAGCGGTGACGTAGCCCTCATTCAGGACGAGCGTGCCGTTCTTCGCCAGTCCCGTGGGTCCTCCGGACGGGGAACTGCTGAACTGCCCGCCCTGGTTCGAGACCACCACACGGACCTCGCCAGCTCGCAGCAGTAACTCCTCGCGCTCGTAGCTCAGCAGCTGGGCCGACACGTCGCTGTTGCGGCTGGCATCGCCGGCGCTGTAGACCGGCCAGGCGAAGGTAAACGATGGCGTGGTCACGAAGTAGTAACCAAAGGCCTTCACGAATGGGGCGCCGCTGGCGCTGGTCAGGGTCTGCGGCGAAGCCGGCAGTCCCGCGCTCCAGTGTGTGAAATCAAGCGATCTGGCGATCCGGTAGCGGTCGTACAGGGCCCCATCGATCGACCCGTCATCATGCTCGACGTAGGTCAAGCGATAGAGGCCGTCCACCAGCCGGACGCTCGGCAGGCGGAATTGGAAGCCGAGGTTGCTGCCGTCAAGCGGGACGACGAAGTTGAGGTCTGTCCAGGTCGCCGCGCCGTCGAACTGGTAGGCCTCGATGGCAATGCCTGCCGTGTACCAGGCGGACAGGGCGACGAAATACGCGGAGCCATTCCAGGCCGCCGCGATGCCGTACATCGAGCTGAGCGTGCCCAAACTCCAGGTGACCGGCGCCTGCCACACGCCGGCGGATTTCTTGAAGAACTGCACGTCCCACACGCCAACCGCTGTGTTGCGGCAGGCGAACAGATCGTCGTTACCGGCGCTGGCCAGGTAGAAGAAGGAGCTGGCGCCAGCGAAGACGGTGCTCGGGCCGGTCCAGCTGGCGCCATTGGTTGCCGACTCGAATACCTTGATCGTCGCGGCCGCGCTTGGCCCATCGGCATAGAACAGCCGCAGCGCGCTGCCGGAGTTGAGCGACAGCGCCAGCGGCTGGCTGGCTTCGCAGCCGGCCGCCAGCAGCGTGGTCCAGGCGGTCCACTGCCCCGCCACGGCGGGGTCGGTGATGCGCTGCACGGCCAAATCGGCGTTGCCGGCGCCGCCGTTGTCGAACAGCGCGGCTCGCACCAGCGAACCGTCGGCCGCGACTGCCGCGGCGCAGCCGTCCACCGGCTTGGCCGGCGCATCGAGGCGGTAGAGGGTGTAGTGCTCCTTGTCGTCGGCCAGCTTCAGCTGCACCGCCGGCTGGCGCCCGCTGGCGCCGACGGCTGCCGCCAGCGTCGGCGTTAGCGTCCTCACGACCGCGGCCGCGCCGGCCGGCGCCGGCCTGCCTGCCGAAACCACGTCCCGTCGATCTCGTAGACGTGCACCGGCAGATGGCGCTGCTCCGAGTGCCGCCCGCGGCCAGCCAGGCGGCGCTCGAGCCAGCTCAGCTTGCGCAGCAGGCGCTCGCGATCGTGCATATGGCGAGGATGCTGCCGGGGAAGCCTCACCCTCGCCCTCTCCCGCCGCGGCGGGAGAGGATAGCTGTGGCCGTCTGGCCGAGCGCTTCGCGCAGGTACGGCAGCGGGTCTTCGTAGCCCCAGAAACCGTTGGTATTGCTGTAGTCCAGCGAGCCGTCATCCTGGCGAATGCGCAGCCCAAGGTGCAGGTGGGTGCCAGTGGAATTCCCGGTGCTGTCGGCCAGAAAGATGCGCTCGCCCTGGCTCACGATGTGCCCCAGCTCAAACTCAATGGGCACCGAGTAGCGCTGGCCATGTCCGTAGCGGCTCTCGCCCCACGGATGCGACAGCTTGACTGTCACCCCGTAGCCCGCCGCGTCGAAGCGGACCTCGACCACTTCGCCCTCGTCAATGGCCACGACCAGCTCGCCGTCCTCGGCGTCGAGGTCGAGGCCGTTGTGCCCGCGCATGCCGAACTGGGCGTACGCGTCCGGATTCACGCCAAATGGTTGAGTGATGCGCATGTCCTCCGCTGCGCGGCGCAGGGGCAGCGCCAGTTGCAAGTCCATTGGTCCTCCTTGGGGGTGGAAATCCACCCTCAAGCTAGGACCGCTTCACACCAGACTTACAGGTTCTTGAAGAATCCGGAGTCGACAAGCTCTTTCTGGATCTTGCCGTCGACAAACTGCTCAGGCTTGAAATTCTTGGCCGCGGGCTCAGTCTGGGCCTGGTCTTCCAGCAAGGCGGCGATGGAGTCCAACCTGGGCGCCAGCTCTCGCTCCATGACCCGCTTCTCGGACTCGTAGGCCGCCTGAATAGTGGCGTTGTCCTCGAGCTGGGTCATCTTCTTGATGATCGGAGTAGCGGTGTTCGGGTCGTCCAGATAGATGTGCATCGCCGCGCCCAAGGCCTGCAGCAGGCTGCGCATGGCCTCCGGCTTCTTCTGCAGCGTGGGCTCCGTCGTGGCGATGGTGGCCGCGGGGTAGGGAATTTGCAGCGCGGTAACGTCGACCAGCACGTGCGCACCCTGGTTCTTGGCAGTGAGATCGTCTGGCGGCACCATACCGGCGGCATCGATCTGGCCGCTGATGAGCGCGGCCACGACGTTGGCGTTGCTGCCGGCCTGGATGAACGTCACGGACTTGGGATCGATGCCGTTCCGCTTCAGTACCTGCAGGCCCATGTAGTGGGTATTCGAGCCAAGGCGGCTGGTACCCATGGTCTTCACCTGCTTGAGCGAGTCGATGCCCGGCTTGGCCACCACCGTGCCCGTCAGGTAATTCTTGAAGGCCCCCAGCATGATGCCCGGGCTGCCTTTCACTCGCGCGCCTACGATGGCATCGCCGCCGGTGATCTGGGCATCGATGTCGCCGCTGATCAGCGCGGTGACGCTCAGCGAGCCCGACGCGATGAAGCGCAGGTCGGTCTTACCCAGGCCGTATTTTTGATACAGCCCCAGCTCCTGGGCGATGGTCGCCGGCGACTGCGAGGCGGTGGTGGCGCTGAAGCTCAGGTTGAGCGAGGCGCCTGGGGAAGCGGCGGGCTTGGCGGCCGCACTCGAGGGCGCGCTGACCATCGCCGGCGCTGCACTTCCGCAGGCGGCGAGCAACAGCGCGAGCAGCACACTCCCTCTCCCGCCGCGGCGGGAGAGGGCTGGGGTGAGGGAACTCCAGCCCTTCACGCGGGCACCGCAGCGGCCCTGGCGGGCGCAAAGTCCGCCACCTCCACCTTGAAGCCATAGAAACGCTGCGGGTTCTCAAAGAAGATCTTGCGCTTGAGCGTGTCGGGCACGTCGCTCCGGTCCGCCAACGTGGACACCGAATGAGGGAATCCACCGTCCCAGTGCGGGTAGTCCGAGGCATACAGCATCTGGTCCTCACCAATCCACTGTGCGACGTAGGGAATGGTCTTCTCCTCAGGCTCGCACGACACCCACACGCGTCCGCGGGTCATGTACTCGGAGGGCGGGGCGGTGAGGAGCGGCGCGTCGAACTTGCGCTTCTCCCACTCCTCGTCCATGTGCTCCATCCAGAAGGGCACCCAGCCGCAGCCGGCCTCCAGGAAGGCCACCCGCAGCTCCTGGAATTTCTCCAGGATGCCGCTGTACAGGATGGCCGTGCAGGTCACCAGCTGATCTGGCGCGTGAGACCAGGTATGGACGCCCAGGAAGTTGTCGAAGTGCCCCAGCGCGTTCATCTCATTGCTGCCGTGCCCGTGGAAGCCGATGGCCACGCCCTGCCGCGCGCACTCCTCATAGAAGGGCCAGAAGTCCTTATGGCCCTTATTCCGGCCATGATCGTAGCTGTTGACCATCACCCCCACGGCGCCCAGCTGGCCAACCGCGCGACCCATCTCCTCGATGGCCGCGTTCACGTCCGCCTCCAGCGGCACGATGGCCACGAACTTGAGACGCTTGGGGTGGCTCGAGCACCACTCGTGGAGGTAGTCGTTGTAGGTGCGGGCCAGCGCCGTGGCGTACTCCGGCTCGCGGATCCAGGCCAGGCCGAGACCGCCGGTGGGATAGTAGACCTGGACGTCGATGCCTTCCAGGTCGTTGTCGGCCAGGTTCTTCTCGATGCTGCCCGGCCGCCAGTTCAGCGTGTCGTTCTGGCTGCGATCGAAGGCGTCGCCGGGATAGTAGCCGCCGCGGCGCTTGCGGTACTGCTCGGGCATGCGCTGCCGGTACACCGACTCGTCGTCGATAATGTGCCCGTCGGCGTCGATGATGACTATGCCGTTTTTCATCCGGCGATTGTATTCCCTCTCCCGCTGCGGCGGGAGAGGGCGAGGGTGAGGGAACCCGGCGCGGCGGAGGAGCGTCCCTAGGCTGTCGCCGCCGCCTCCGCCGGAGCCGTGGCCACCCAGGCGTGCTTGCGCAGCGGCTTCTCCTGCAGCAGCAGCACCAGCAGCAGCGCCACCGCCACAACTGGAATGCCCGCCAGGTAGACCGCGTGCAGAGATCGGGCAAAGGTCTGGATGACGGCATCGTGGACCTCCGGCGGGAGGGTCAGCAGCTGGCTTGGGCTGCCCTGCAGATCGGCTGGCCGGAAGCCCACCTGGGTCGACCCCGAGGGCAGCAGCCGCGGCAGCCAGTAAGCCAGACGGCTGTTCAGAATGGCGCCGAACAGGGCCACGCCAAGGGATGCGCCCATCGATCGGAAGAACTGCACGGCCGAGGTGGCGGCGCCAAGGTGGCGCTGCGGCACGTCATTCTGCGTGGCCGTGGTGAGCACCTGCGGGATCAGGCCAATACCGAGGCCCAGGATCACCATGTAGGCGCTGACCTGCAGCTGATGCGTCCCGGCGTTCATGGTGGAGAACAGCAAGTAAGCCACCAGGCAGAGGCTGAAGCCGATGATCGGCAGCGGCTTGTAGCGGCCTGTCGCGCTGATAAATCGGCCGCCGCCGACTGACGTGCAGATCATGCCCAGCATCAGCGGCATCAGCAGCGCGCCCGAGTTCGTGGCGCTGACGCCCGTTACCAGCTGCAGAAAAATCGGCAGGAAGATCGTCGCGCCGAACATGATCACGCCCAGCAGCATGGTGTCCACCGTGGCCACGCGGAAAATCGGCCGCCGAAACAGCTCGGGCGGCAGAATTGGCTCGCTGGCCGTCAACTCGCGCCGGATGAACAAGGTCCCGAAGGTGAGCGCGCTGGCTGCCAGGCCCACGATGATGGGCGACGTCCAGGGGTACTGCGTGCCGCCCCAGGTGGTGACCAGCAGCAGGCTGGTTACCGCCAGCAGCATCAGCGCCGCGCCCATGTAGTCGATCTCGTGCTCCCGGCGCTTCGACGGCGTGCGCAGCACGATGCTGGCCATCACCAGGCCGGCCAAACCGACCGGCAGGTTGATGTAGAACACCCAGCGCCAGCCCAGATGGTCCACGAAGAAGCCGCCCAGCAGCGGCCCGCCGATGCTGGCCAGGCCGAAGATGCTGGCGTTGTAACCCTGGTAGCGGCCGCGCTCGCGCGGCGCCACCACGTCGCCAATGATCGCCATGGCCAAGGTCATCAAGCCGCCCGCTCCCGCGCCTTGCAGCGCCCGGAAGGCGATGAGCTGGCCCATGTTCTGGCTCAGGCCGGACAGCGCCGATCCGAGCAGGAAGATGGCGATGGCAAGCTGGAACAGGCGCTTGCGGCCGTAGAGGTCGCCGAGCTTGCCGTATAGCAGCGTGCAGGCAGTCGAGGTCAGCAGGTACGCCGTCACCACCCAGGACAGGTGATTGAGGCCGCCAAGCTCACCGACGATGGTCGGCAGGGCCGTGGCCACCACGGTCTGATCCAGCGCGCCCAGCATCATGCCCAGCGCCAGGCCGCTGTAGATGACCAGCACTTGCTTGTGGGAGTATGTTCCCTCTCGCAGAGGGAGAGGGTTAAGGCGTGTTCCCTCTCCCTCTGGGAGAGGGCTAGGGAGAGGGTTCCGCGCGATCACGGCCGGGATCTGAGCTCGGCCAGGTAGCCTTCCACGAACCGCTTGGTCAGGCGGGCAAAGTCGCGCCGGTCGCGCGGCGACCATTCCGCCAGCACCTTGTCATACACGGCCAGCCGCACGGCCTGCATGCGCGCCAGCGCCTCGCGGCCCGTTTCTGTCAGCGTAAACAGCACCGCTCGCAAGTCGGACGGATCGCCTTCACGCTGGACCAGTCCCGCCTGCTCGCAGGCCCGCACTTGACGGCACACCGTGGACACGTCCGTGCCCTGCCGCTGAGCCAGCTCCGACAGCCTCAGTTTGATTGACTCGCCCAGCTGCCGCAGCAGCCAGTAGCTGGCTCGGTCGAGCTGCAGCCCGGCGGCCTGGATCCAGTGATCCTGAACGCGGGGCAGCATCGAACGGCGCAGCAGCGTGGACCATGCGGTAGCGACGTCCAGCACGTCCTGATCGACGGCGGAAGCCGTGCCCGGCTGGGCCTCAGTTGCTTGGGTGATGCAACCAGTTTGGCGCATTTGGTTGCATCATGCAAGTAAATCGACCGGCCATAATGGCATGAGATTTGCGCTCAGCTGCACGCCGGGACCTACCATGATC
>DATGVV010000388.1:0-1909 GCA_035299885.1 Chloroflexota bacterium
CTTCGTCTGGTCCTATCCACGGCCGATTCCCGAAATCCCGAAGATCGAGAACCTGCTGTGCTTCTACAACGAGCAGGTCGACGTGTACGTGGATGGCGTTCTACAGGAGAGGCCTGTGACGCCGTTCTCTCGGCGCTAGCGGAGGTGTTGCTCGTGCAGGTATTGCGGCTGGCCGCGGTGGCTTTTCTGCTCTTGGCTTGTGGATCGCTGGGGCCGTCCGTGACTGTCACTTTTTCGCCTTCCCCGTCATCAATCGGGACAAGCCCAGCAGCCGCGAGCCCGACAACTTCCGCCCAAGTCGCAATTTCGGTAGCCAACTCGCGCTACGGCAAGATCATCGTCGATGGCTCCGGCCGCACCCTGTACCTGTTTGATATCGAGCGAGACCACATGCCCATATGCAACAGCGCGTGCGCCGTCGCGTGGCCACCCTTCCTTGCGAGTGGTGCGCCTAGCGGAGGGGCGTTGGCCCCGGAGCTGGACCAGTCCTTGGTCGCAACTGCCGTTCGGAACGATGGGTCCCTCCAATTGACCTACAACCGCCATCCGCTCTACTACTACGCCGGCGACCATTCGGCTGGTGAGATCAAATGCCAGGCTGCGATCGAGTTTGGCGGCGGCTGGTACGTGATCGATGCTCAGGGCAACAAGATCAGCACACCGTAAGAGCCCAATCGAGGTCGCCAGGCTCGATGAAGTCCACAACCTGGTTGAGCCTGATCTTCGGCCGCCTTCCAACCAGGTCCTGCTGGCGTTGAACGCGTGGCAAGTCAGCATCCTCTGTGGAAGAGAGCCGAAGGCAGTCATACAGCAACGTCGGCGACAAACTGCGATAAAAGTTGATACTCAGCGGCCCGCCGCGAATTCGACCCGCCGTTTCTGAACGGGGAGCAGCGATCTGTTAACCGCAAGGTTCGGGGGTTCGAATCCCCGCTCCGGAGCCAAATCCGAATACGACAACCGCGTAGCTGTCAAGTGGAGCTTGACTGCCGTACAGCAGGGCTGCTCGCGGCCCACGTTCGTGAAAAGGTGATCTCGCGGCCTTGCGTCATGACCTGGATGCGAAGGACCTTCGCCGGAGCATTTGTAGTGTTGGCCGCCAAAACTGGCGCTGGTCGAGCGTTGATGCTCGGGCTACCAGTCGGAAGCCAACGGCCCACTTGACTCTTGCGATGCGGAATTCGTTTCAGGCCACGCCCATGGAAAGTTGACATCCAGGCTTGACGTGGCGGCGTTGCTCTTGATAACTGCCTGCGATCGGCCGCACCAGGTCGCGACGGGAATCGGTGGCTACAGGTCCGCTGGTCCAATGACCGTGACAACATCTGACGCAGATGCCTTCAGCTTCGCGTCCGTCGTCAGCAGTCGGCACCTTAGCAATCGTGCCAAGGCGAGGTACTCGGCGTCGTAGGTCTTGGCCCATCCCAGTCGGTCAGCAATGCTCCAGGCTTCTTCGATTAGGCCCTTAGGCCGACGCGGGCTAATGTCGGCTGCAGCCAGTCTATTCAGGGCGATTGCAGCCAGTTCGCCAGAGATTTCCTTGCGCCAGCGCAGTTCATGCATCACTGACGAAGCCTCAGACCGCATCAAATGGGGCGCGACAAGCTCTTCTCGACCTAAAGCCTTCAGACCTATCTCGGACAGGCAGATTGTGGTTACGACCGCAGCATCGACAACCAGCACGTCAGCGGGCGGCGCGCGAGGAACGAATCGCAGCCAAGACGTCGGGCATGCGCTCGCCAGTTGCTGTGCGTTGCCAGGATGCCGGAAGCTGCAGCGCGGCATCGCTGGCTAGGCGTGCCAAGTCTTCCTCGTCTATCAGATGCTGTGTGCCGATCCTGGTCGCTTTCAGTCGGCCAGAACGGATCCAGCGGCGCACCGTTTCGGGATCCCGTTTGGTCCGGCGAGC
>DATGVV010000389.1:0-1578 GCA_035299885.1 Chloroflexota bacterium
CTGGCCCGGCTGCACCCGCGCTGGAAGTTGCGGGGCTTTCAGGACAAGTACCTTCTCCGACTGCTCGGCGAGCGCTGGCTGCCGCGGCGCATCGCCTGGCGACGCAAGGCCATGTTTCTGGCGCCGTTTGATAGCTTCCATGCCGAGCATGTGCCGGCCTTTGTCGAGCAGCTGATAAGCGAAGAATCGCTGCGCAAGACCGGCTATTTCGACCTGGCGGCGGTCGCTTATTGGCGCCAGGCTTTCCGGACCATGCGTCAGGGCTCAGCATCGCGGGCAACCCTGGAGATGGGCCTGGTCGGTGTCATTGCCACCCAGCTCTGGCACCAGACATTTATTGATAACAGCCTGGCCGATTTGCCGTCTATTGATTATCGGCAGCGGCCGGTATTCACGAGCCCAGCATCAAGCTTGAATGGGCCCGTTCGGGTAGGCTCTCCGAGGCCGGTCCGGCTCGGCTCGCCGGACCTACCGACCACGGACTACGGACTACGGACCACGGACCAAGGTGTTTGAATGTCTTACTCCCTGACCACCCTTTGGCATGATCGGCAGCGCTACCTTCCAGGAGTCCTGGCGGTCGGCTTCAGTGCGCTCTTGATCGCCCTTCAGTGCGGGTTGCTTTTGGGCTTATTCTCGATCACCTCGATCCCTGTTGACCACACTGCGGCCGATATTTGGGTCGGAGCCCCGGAGGTCCTGAGCGTCGATCTCGGGCAGCGGATTCCCCAGAGCTACCTGCTGCGTGTGGCCAATCAGCCGGAGGTCGAGTGGGCCGAGATTTTCGTGCAAGGCTTTGCCTACTGGAGCAAGCCAAACGGCGGCGCGGAGCTGTGCATGGTCACCGGCTCCCGGCTGGAAAACGATTCCCTGGGGGCCGTGACGGAGCTAACGCCGGAGCTGCGCCTTCGGCTGACCGAGCCTGGAGCGATCGTGGTTGACGAATCCGATTTGGAGCGTCTTGGCATCCACGGCATCGGCGACGTGGCCGAGATCACGGGCCGGCGCGTGCGCGTGGTTGGGCTGGTCAAGGGAGTGCGCAGCCTGGCCGGACCGTATATCTTCTGCTCCACGGAAACCGCTCGGCCGCTGCTGCGCCTGTTACCCGAGCAAATAACCTACGTGTTGGCGCGGTGCACCAGCCCGGCCGCTGCGCCAGCGGTAGTCGAGCGCCTGCGGGGTTATGGCAACATGTCGGCGTTCACCAGGGACGAATTCTCGCTGCGTACGCGGATGCACTGGCTGACCAAGACCAAGGCCGGGATCGCCCTGGGTTTGGCGGCGGCGCTCGGGCTATTGGTTGGCGCCTTGGTTACGAGCCAGACGCTGTATGCCGCCACGGCCGCTTCCCTGCGGGAATACGCCGTCCTCCAGGCCCTGGGCATTCCGCGCTGGCGGATGGCAGCTTCGGTTTTGGCCCAGTCTTTCTGGGTCGGAACGCTGGGGATTGCGGTCGCTGTGCCGGTGGTCATGGCCCTGGTTCGCGGTGCAGACCTCGTGGCGGCGCCGCTTCAGTTGCCGTTCTGGCTGCTGGCCTCCGCGGTTGCCGTGACCATGACGATGGCTTTGGCGTCCGGG
>DATGVV010000390.1:0-2759 GCA_035299885.1 Chloroflexota bacterium
ACGTCACGTAAATCAAATGGCCCGCCGCTCGGAGATGGCGGGTCGCTTGCTTGGCTATCAGGCAGTCGTCAAGGTACAGGGGTACCGCGCCGCGCTTCTCTCGCCTTCCGAACGGCTTCTTGATATGCCCGCTCGTCTGCCGCGGCGGTGCGCCTGGCATCCTCGCGCACTTGCTCCGGCATCTGGCCTATCACTCGTTGCTGTGCGGCCAGTTCCGCCTGGTGCATCGTTTCCATTTCGTCCGGGTGGTCGGCGGCGTAGGCCAGAGCCTCCAGCACCGCGGCTAGCGGCAGATCGTATTCGTCAGCTATGTGCTCAGGCGAGTCTCCCATGTCGTAGAGACCCGAGATCGTGTAGACGCGAATCCCCGTTCTGGCGATCTCCGTGTCGCCATTCGACGCCTTGACTAGATGCTGAAAGGCGATGGCCATGTGCGTCAGTTTATCCCGGCGTGCCTATCTCGTTAGTACCCCAGGAGGGATTCGAACCCCCGACACCCGGTTCCGAAGACCGGTGCTCTAGTCCACTGAGCTACTGGGGCGTTAGCCTCAAAGATACTGTGCCCCTGGAGCGCTTCAGCGCAGGCGGGTCCAGGCGATGGCGGCGGCGACGGCGGTCAGCAGGAGGGCGATGAGGTTGATCGGCAGGCGGTGGGTGAGGGCGAGGGCGACGAGAGTCGGTGCCTGGGTGGCCAGCACGGTGGTGACGGCGGCGACGACCTGGAGGCGGGGGCCGCGCTTGCGATTGGCAGCGGCGCTCAGCGCCTCGGCGATGACGGTGCCGGCCAGCAGGTAGAGGATGGCCGCCAGGAGGATCGAGCGGCCGGCGAAGCTCAGGACGAGGTTGAACACGAAGCCGCCGGCGACGACCAGCCCCAGGGCGGCGGCGAGCGCTCGCCACAGGTAGCGGCCGGTCACGTCGTACATGGGCGGGCGGCGCACCTGGGCGCACTCGCGGCAGCGCATCCCGACTGGCGTGGCGACCATGCAGCGCGGGCAAATCGGCGTCTCGCAGCGGCCGCAGCGTAGCAGCGTCTCCACGCCCGGGTGGCGGGCGCAGTGCAGGGTTGCGGATTCGGTGGCTAGCTCGTCCATCGCTGGCGCAGCACCAGTATGGCGAAGCGCGGCAGAGCGAGCATGCGCCGCCAGCGCCACGGCTCATGCACCAGCCGGTGCAGCCACTCCAGCCCGATCTGTCGCAGCCAGGCCGGCGCGCGCTGGGCCCGCCCGGCGATGTAATCGAAGCTGCCGCCTACACCCATCGAAACCGGCACCCTGAGCTCGTCCTTGTGGCGGGCAATCCAGAGATCCTGGGCCGGCGCGCCGTAGGCCACCAGCAGCAGCTCGGGCCGGGCGGCTTTCACCCGCTCGACTGCCTCGGAATCGCCGGGATGGCCCTCGTATGTGCCGGCGATTCGCAGCCCAGGGTAGGCTTCAACGAACCGCTCGGCCGTGCGCTGGCCGACGCCATCGAAGCCACCCAGCAAGAAGATGCTCCAGCCGCGCTCGGCGGCTAGGCCGGCCAGCCGCCACACCAGATCCACGCCAGGCACGCGGCCTTGCAGTGGCTTGCCCAGGACTCGTGAGCCCCACTGCAGGCCGACGGCATCGGGCACGCACAGGTCGGCGGCATCGAGCACGGCCTTGAAATCGGGCTGGCGCCGAGCGGCTATGACGAACTCGGGATTGATGGTGACGACCTGCCGCGGCCGGCCAGCTTCGATGAAGCCGGAGATGACCTCGACCGCCTGATCGATGGTGACGTCGTCAACGCGCACGCCCAGGAAGCAGACGGCCCTCACCCTGCCCTCTTCCGCTGGGGCAGGAGAGGGTTGACGGTATGCAGCAAATCCTCGGCGGCGGCCACCACCATGTCGGGCGTGACCAGCTGGAGGCAATCCCGGGTGGGGCAGCCCTGGGGCGTGCCGAGGCTGTGGCCGCGATAGAAGCAGGGACTGCAGGGCAGGGTGACGCGCACGACGCGATGGTCGGCCGGCGGATAGGGGCCCCAGGCGCGGTCGTTGCTCGGCCCGAACACGGCCACGACCGGCGTGCCCACGGCGGCCGCCAGATGGACGACGCCGCTGTCGTTCGAGACCAGCAACCGGCACTGCCCGAGCACGGCGGCCGTCTGTTTGACGGAGGTCTTGCCGACGAGGTTGAGCGCGCCTTTGCCGAGCAGGGCTTCCAGCGCGGAGCTGGGCTCGGCGTCGACCTCGGTGCCGAGCAGGACCAGCTTGGCCACAGCGCTCTTCGCCAGCCGGCGGCCAACCTCGGCGAACAGCTCCGGCGGCCAGCGGCGGGCCAGGCTGTAGGCGCCGCTGCCGGGATGCAGAGCAACATACGGGCGGGACGCCTTGACCGCAGCGCGCCGCGGCGAGAGAGGGGATGCCTCGGTAAGAGCGATCTCCAGATTGGGGTCGGGCAGAGGATTGGCCCCGGCGGCAGAGGCCACGGCGAGGGCGTAGTCCACCTCGTGAAGCTCGCCGAAGCCGAGGTCGGGGACGCGCACGTCCAGGAAACGGCCGCGGCCGTTGTCGAGGCCGACGGTGCGGCGGGCGCCAGCGGCGGCAGCCAGCAGGGCGTACTTGGCGGCGCCGAAGCGGGTGGTCAAATGGTGCAGCAGCAGCAGCTGGTCGTAGCGCTGGCGACGCAGGCGCAGCAGCAGCGGCAGGAGCCGGCCGACCGCGGAGGGCGAGAGCAGGCCCAGGGGCGTGTCGAACTGGTGCTTGTCCGCTATCCAGAGGTGGTCCAGGCTGT
>DATGVV010000391.1:0-2206 GCA_035299885.1 Chloroflexota bacterium
GGGAAGCCAGCGTAGTTGATGGGACCGGTGTTCCGGATGAGCAAGGCGGTGGCGTCGGCGGGGCCATCCTCCAGCTCGACCTCTCGCTGACCGATCTTGGGCGCCGGAGCCGCCACTGCAGGCATCGCCAGTACGTCAAGGCCGGCCAGCGCGGCCGTCATCTCCTCGATCAGCAGTCCGCGCAGACGGCTGGCCTGGACATAATCCCGGCCAGCGGCCTCGCTGCTGGCCTCCAGCCGGTTTCGGACGCGCCAGTCGTAATCTTCGGCTCGGGTCTGCAGCCAGTGCCGGTGGAAGGCGCCAGCCTCGGCGGACGTGATGATCGCCTGGCCGGCGCTGGCAACGTGCAGATGCGGGATCTCGACCTCACGCACCTCGCCCAACTGCTGGATGGCGCTCTCCACCAAGCGCCGCACGTCCGTATCCAGGTGCTGGAAGAACAGCTCGCGGCAGACGCCAATCTTGAGCTTTGCCTCGGCCCGCAGCTGCGGCATCTGGAACTCGCTGATCGCGCTCAGGGCCAGTCCGGCGTCCTCAACCGTAGCCGTCAGGGGGCCGACGTGGTCCTGGCTCCAGGAAAGCGGGATGACGCCCTCAGTCGGCACGAGGCCGTAGGTAGGCTTGAGGCCAACGATGCCGCACAGCGCCGCGGGGATGCGGATCGACCCGGCGGTATCGGTGCCGAGCGCGACCGGGCACACGCCGGCCGCCACGGCCGCCGCCGATCCGCTGCTTGACCCGCCAGGCATGTGCTGCGGGTTGTGGGGGTTGCGACATGGTCCGAAATGAGATACGTCGCCGGTGCCGCCGTAGGCAAACTCGTGCAGGTTGGTCTTGCCGATGAGCACGGCGCCGCCGGCCCGCAGCCGGCGGACGACCGGCGCATCCTCCTGAGCCACGAAGTCGGCCATGATCTTGGAGGCGGAGGTGGTCTTCACACCCTCCAAGTGGATCAGGTCCTTGAGGGCGACTGGCACGCCGTCCAGCGGCCCCAACGGCTCGCCGCGCTTGAAGCGCGCCTTAGAGGCGCGCGCCGCCTCGAGGGCACTATCCGCCAGGATGGTGATGAACGCGTTGAGCTTCGGCTGGCTTGATTGGGCCTGCTCGATCGCGCGCTGAGTGACCTCCACGGGCGACAGCTCGCCGGCTCGGTAGCGCCGGCCCAGGTCGGCCACGCTCCCTTCCCGAGTGCCTGCCGGCGAATACGTCCCGCCCCTTGCCGCCACATCTGGCCGCCCCTCCAGCCGGAATGCGCCGCCCACCGGCCACCTCTCGCCCAGCTCCACGCTCCACACGCGCCCTACAGCCCGGCGCAAAAGTGTGCGCCGCAGCTCGAGATCCTGGTGGCGAATCTCGGGATCAGTCATGGCGCCAGGATAACGCTGTCGCCACCTGCGACGAGGAGGCGCTTGCCAGTGGCGGCGTCGTAGACGCCGACTTCGAGGCGGTAGTCGGCGGCGGGGCCAGGCAGGAACAGATCGTAGCTGGTGGTCACCACCTGGCCCTTGACCCAGCGATCCGTGCCGGGTGGCTGATCGACCTGGCTGGCCACGCGACCGTCCTGGGCGAGGGCGTGGACGAACACCGTGTAGGAAACCTCGGTCTCGTTCAGGGCCTGCCAGACGAGCTGGACCTGCAGGCCGCCAGCGCGCGGCTGCGAGTCGAAGCCCAGCAGCTCGACCAGGTCGCCGAAGCGTGCATGGACCTCGTGCGCCAGCGGTGGGGGCGTGAAAGAGCGACCCGCCGGCAGCACCCGCAGCGTGCCGATACGCGTGCCATCGATCGTGACGGGATAGGTGCCCGCCGAAATCGAAGGCGGAATGCGAACGCTCACGATGTCGCGGACGACGTCTCGCGGCTGCCAGCGCGTGGTTGGGTAACTGTCGCCGCCAGCAACGCGATCGAGGCGTTGGCCAGCCACAGCCAGGGAAAAGCGGATTGGCTCAGCTACGGGGCCGCCCGACCACAGCAAGGTGATGGGCGCGGGGTCGCCGGGGATAACGCCGTTTTTCGGCAGCTGAGCGGCTTCCAGCCGAGCGCTGCCGACCGCCAGACCCACAACCGGCAGCTCGGCCGCCGCGGGATCTTGCGCGGCGGCGTGATCGACGCTGATCGAGCCGAGGCCGATGGCGGGCCCGAGGGCCTGGCCCGACGCGGCGTCGTAGACCAGGGCGCGCAGGCTGTAGCTGCCGGGCAGGGTACCGAT
>DATGVV010000392.1:0-7843 GCA_035299885.1 Chloroflexota bacterium
TACGCTCCGCGCCTGCGAAAGGAGGACGGACGGATCGACTGGACGAAACCCGCCGAGCGGCTCGTGCGCGAGGTCCGCGCCTACACCACCTGGCCGGGTTCGTTTACGTATTGGAATGGCAAGCTGCTGAAGGTGCTGAGAGCAAGGCGTCAGGCGTCAGGCGTCAGGCGTCAGCAGGATCAGACGGGCACCGTTCTGCCGGGCCTCGTTGTTGTTACCGGTGATGGCGAACTGGCACTGGAGCGGGTGCAGCTCGAAAGTCGAAAGCTGATGGATGCCGATGAATTCCTACGCGGCCAGCCAAACATTGTTGGCGCTCACTTGGACTGACGACTGACGCCTGACGCCTGACGACTGACGCCTGACGCCTGGCCAAACGCTATGATCCGCCTCGAACCCCTACTCTGAAGGACCCGAATTCATGCTGAAGGTGCTGACGAAGATCGTCGGCGATCCCAATGCGCGAGAGCTCAAGAAGCTCCAGCCGTTGGTGGACGAAATCAACTCGCTCGAATCCGAGATGGCCGAGCTCAACGACGAGCAGCTGCGCGACCAGACGGCCGAGCTCAAGCAGCGGCTGGCGGAAGGCGAGCCGCTGGAGGACCTGCTGCCTGATGCGTTCGCCGCCGTGCGGGAGTCCTCCAAGCGCACGCTGGGCATGCGCCATTTCGACGTTCAGCTGCTGGGTGGCATGGTGTTGCACCAGGGCAAGATAGCCGAGATGCGTACCGGCGAGGGCAAGACGCTAGTGGCCACCCTGCCGGCCTACCTCAACGCTCTCGAAGGCAAAGGCGTCCACATCGTCACCGTCAACGACTACCTGGCCAAGCGTGACGCCGAGTGGATGGGCACGATCTACAACGCCCTGGGCCTGACCGTGGGCTGCATCCAGTCAACCATGGAGCCCTACGGCGAGGAGAAGCGCGCAGCCTACGCCGCCGACATCACCTACGGCACGAACAACGAGTTCGGCTTCGACTACCTGCGCGACAACATGATCACGCCGCCCATGGCCGTCGACCAGTACGGCCGGCTGATGATTGGCGAGGCGGTGCCCACGCAGCGACCGCTGCACTACGCCATCGTCGACGAGGTCGACAACATCCTCATCGACGAGGCGCGCACGCCGCTCATCATCTCTGGCCCGGCTGAGGAAGCCACCGACCGCTACTACCAGTTCGCGCACATCGTCAAGGAGCTGCGGCCCGAGCAGGACTACGTGGTCGACGAGAAGCTCAAGGCGGTCAGTCTGACCGAGGACGGCATCGCCAAGGTGGAGCGGCTGGCCAACGTCGAGAATATCTATGACGAGCAGAACTACACGCTTGCCCACTATCTCGACAACGCGCTCAAGGCCGAGGTCATCTTCAAGAACGATCGCGACTACATCGTCGAGAACGGCCAGGTCATCATCATCGACGAGTTCACCGGCCGCAAGATGTACGGCCGGCGCTACAGCGAGGGCCTCCACCAGGCGATTGAGGGCAAGGAGGGCGTGCGCGTCGAGCGCGAGAACAAGACCCTCGGCACGATCACCTTCCAGAACTACTTCCGGCTCTACAACAAGCTGGCGGGTATGACTGGCACGGCCCAGACCGAGGCCGAGGAGCTGCACAAGATCTACAAGCTCGAAGTGGTCACCATCCCCACCAACAAACTGATGGTCCGCCGCGATGCGCCTGACTTCGTCTACAAAAACGAGAAGGGCAAATTCAAGGCAGTCGTCGAGCAGATTGAGGAGCTGTACCAAGCGGGCAAGCCGGTCCTCGTCGGCACCGTCTCTATCGAGAAGTCGGAGCGGCTCAGCCAGCAGCTCAACCTCAAGGGCATCCCCCATGAGGTGCTCAACGCCAAGAACCACGAGCGCGAGGCCGGCATCATCGCCCAGGCTGGCCGCAAGGGCGCGGTGACGGTGGCCACCAATATGGCCGGTCGCGGCGTGGACATCCTGCTGGGTGGCAACCCCGAGGGTCTGGCCAAGCATGAGTGGGAAGCATCCGGCGGCGAAAAGGACTACGAGGCGCTGCTGGCCAAGTACAAGGCCCAATGCGCCGAACAGCACGATGAAGTCGTCGGCATGGGCGGCCTGACAGTCGTCGGCACTGAGCGCCACGAGTCGCGCCGCATCGACAACCAGCTGCGGGGCCGCGCGGGCCGCCAGGGTGATCCCGGCTCATCGCGCTTCTTCGTCTCGCTGGATGACGACCTGATGCGCCGCTTCGCTTCGGAGCGCATCGCCAACATCATGGAAAAGCTCGGCATGGACGAGGACACGCCCATCGAGCACAACCTCGTGTCGCGCGCCATCGAGCAGGCGCAGACAAAGGTCGAGGGCTTCCATTTCGACATCCGCAAGCACGCCGTTGAGTTCGACGACGTGATGAACGAGCAGCGCCGCGTGATCTACGGCGAGCGCCAGAAGATCCTCAAGAAAGAGGATCTCAAAGAGTCAGTCCTGGACATGGTCCACGAGCAGATCACGCAGATGATCGGCTCGTTCTGCTCCGACGAATACGGCGAAAACTGGGACACTGAGGGCCTGCTGGCAGCGCTGCGGCCCATCTTCCCCGTGCCGGAAGACTGGAACGCGGAAGACTTCAAGCTCATGACGCTGGACGAGCTCAACGAGCTCGTCATCGAGGCGGCCGATAAGGCCTACGAAGCCAAGGAGGAGCAGCTCGGCGCGCCGCTGATGCGCCACGTCGAGCGGCTGGTGCTGCTGCGCGTCATCGACACCCTATGGGTGGAGCACTTGACCACGATCGAAGATCTGCGGGAGGGCATTGGCCTGCGGGCCTACGGCCAGCAGGATCCGCTGGTGGCCTACAAGGCCGAAGCCTACGACCTGTTCCAGGGCCTCATGTCGACCATCCAGCACGACGTGGTGCACACCATCTATCACGTCAACATCGTGGTGCAGCCAACGGAGCCGGTGATGAACCCCACGGCCGAATCCGAGTCTGTCCCTCTCCCGCCGCCGCGGGAGAGGCTAGGCCTGCCCTTGAGCGAAGCGAAGGGTGAGGGAACCCCGGCGGAGTCGGGCGATGGACGCCGGGCCGCCAAGAGTTACGGCCGCTCGGCCTACGCGGGAGCGACCGCGAACCGGCAAGATGCCGCCGCCCGCCGTCCGGTGGCCGCCGGCAGCCCCAAAATCGGCCGCAACGAGCCCTGCCCCTGCGGCAGCGGCCGCAAGTACAAGAAGTGCCACGGAGCAGCGGCTTAGGCCGCTTTACTGCTCGCTCGAACAAGCGGCGCGGCTAGCCGAAGTAGCGGAAGCCGGTCTCCTTCATGGTGAGGCCGTCCGCATCGCTGAGCTGGCCCGCCTCGACCACTTCGGCCACGTAGACGGTGTGATCGCCGGTGGGGAGCTTGCCCCTGACGCGACATTCCAGCCAGCCCACGGCGTCGCTCAGCAGCGGCAGACCGCCGGGGCTGTCGAAGGTGGCCAGGCCCTCCAGCTTGTTGGGCACGTTCTTTGACTTGCGGCCCAGGGAGCCGGCCAGCTCGCGCAGGCCGCTGGCAAAGGCGTTGACGGCAAACCGGCCGCTGGCCTCTATGAGCTTGATGGACTCGCCGTCGTTTTCGACCGACACCATCACCATCGGCGGCTCAAAGCTGACCTGTGACACCCAGTTGGCGGTGAAGGCATTCCGCCGATCGCCATCGCGCACGGTGATCGCGTACAGCCCATAGGTGAACTTGCGCAGGATGGTCTTCTTGGCGGCTTCGTCCATGGCTCAAGGCTATACTCAAGCCGCCCATGCAAGAACTCCGCGAGCGTCTGCTCGCCCTGCGCGCACGTATTTCCGACCTGTTGGTGCGCCTTTGACCTTCCTGCCAAAGAGCAGGAGCTCGCTCAGCTAGAGCAGCAGTCCACCGAGCCCGGCTTCTGGGACGATAACCGCCCCGCGCAGGCCGCCATGGCCCGCATTTCCGCTCTCCATGACCAAACCGACCACTGGCGCGCCATGGCCCGCCAGATCGATGAGCTGTGGAGCTTGTTCGAGCTGGCTGAAGCCGACCAGGACGAGACCCTGGCGGCCGATATCCAGCGCCAGGCGGAGGAGCTGGAGCGCTGCATCGACGAGCGCGAGTTTGAGCTCCTGCTGGCCGGGCCGTACGACCACCACAGCGCCATCCTGGCCGTCCATGCCGGGACCGGCGGCGTCGACAGCCAGGACTGGACCGAGATGATGCTGCGCATGTACCTGCGCTGGGCCGAGGCGCACCGTTACAAGGCCGAGGTGGTGGATACGTCTGAGGGCGAGGAGGCCGGCATCAAAAGCGCCACCGTCGAGATCACCGGCCGCGACGCATACGGCTACCTTAAGAGCGAGCGCGGCGTCCACCGCCTGGTTCGGCTGTCGCCATACGACCAGGCCCACCGCCGGCACACCTCCTTCGCGCTGGTTGAGGTCATGCCCGAGATCGCCGACGATTCCGAGGTGGAGATCGATCCCAAGGATTTGCGCATCGACACCTACCGTTCGACAGGCGCCGGCGGGCAGCACGTCAACAAAACCGAGTCGGCGGTGCGCATCACCCATATCCCGAGCGGCATCGTGGTCACTTGCCAGAACGAGCGCAGCCAGATGCAAAACCGCGACGTGGCGATGAAGATCCTGCGCTCCAAGCTGGTCGAGAAGCGTCTCGAGGAGCAGGCGGAAGAGCAGGCCAAGATGAAGGGGGAATATCGCGCGGCCGACTTCGGCAACGCCGGCCGCTCCTACGTCCTGCACCCCTACACCATGGTCAAGGACAACCGCAGCGGCTACGAGACTTCCAACGCGCAAGCCGTGCTGGACGGGGACCTGGACGGCTTCATCCAGGCCTATCTGAAGAGCACCATCGGCGCCTAGATGGCCGCGGATGAGGAGCTGTTGGAGGCTGCCCGGGAGGCGTCGCAGCATGCCTACGCGCCGTATTCGGGGCTGAACATGGGAGCCGCGGTCCGGACCGAGCGCGGCGCAATCTTCCGGGGCTGCAACGTGGAGAACGCCAGCTACGGCCTCACCTCGTGCGCCGAACGCAACGCCATCTTCGCCGCGGTCGCCGCCGAAGGCCCTGAGGTGCGCATCCACGATCTGGCCATCTTCGCCTCAGCCGCGAGCGCACCGCCATGCGGGGCTTGCCGGCAGGTACTGCACGAGTTCGGACCTGCAGCGCGGGTGCTGTTTCCCGTGGATGGGCAGGTGCGGGTCGCCACAGCAGCCGAGCTGCTGCCGTTCCCGTTTCGCCTATGAAAGTTTCTCTCCCGCCGCGGTCGGAGAGGCTAGGTGAGGGCAATCCCCAGCTGCTAGCATTCGGCCAATGATCGTTCTCCAGGGGGTGAGCAAGCTCTACCCCGGAGACATCAAGGCCCTCGACAACGTCGACATCAACATCCCCGAGCGAGAGTTCGCCTTCCTGGTCGGCCCGTCCGGCGCCGGCAAGTCCACCTTTACCAAGCTGCTGATCCGGGACGAGATTGCCACCAGCGGCCGCGTGTTCGTGAACCACCAGGACGTCGGGCGCCTGAAGAAAAAGCAAATCCCCTACTTCCGCCGCAAGATCGGCGTCGTCTTCCAGGATTTCAAGCTGCTGCCCTACAAGACCGTGCGCGAGAACGTCGCCTTTCCGCTGCAGGTGCACGGCATCCTGGACTGGGCCACCATCCAGCCCAGGGTCGACGCGGTCATGGAGCTGGTCGGTTTGCCCGAATGCCAGGAGCGCTTTCCCGACCAGCTATCGGGCGGCGAGCAGCAGCGCGTCGCCATCGCCCGCTCGCTGATCCACAACCCCCTGATCCTGATCGCCGACGAGCCGACCGGCAACCTCGACCCCGACACCGCCTGGGAGATCGTCCAGCTGCTGATCAGGATCAACTCCTACGGCACGACCATCCTGATGGCCACGCACAACCGCGAGATCGTCGACATGCTGCGCCGGCGGGTCATACACATCGAGCACGGCCACATCGTGCGTGACGAGCAGGAAGGCGCCTATCACGCAGCTTAGGCCCCTCTGGTACGCGTTGAACACCGCGCTGCAACACTGCCGCCGGAACAAGCTCATGAGCACCGTCTCGGTCACCACCACGGCCGTGATGCTGCTGATGCTCGGCACGTTCCTGGTGGTCATCGCCAGCCTCAACGTCACGCTGCGCGCCCTGGAAACCAAGATCGACGTGGTGGCCTACATCAAGGACAGTGCGGATCCAGCCCAGGTGCAGAACCTGCGCGAAAGCCTGAGCCAGAACGCCGACGTAGCTTCCGTACGCTACGTGACGAAGGATGAGGCCCTCAGCCGGATGAGGCAGACGCTGGGCGAGAAGGCCCAGCTGCTGTCCCAGGTGCAGGGCAACCCGCTGCCGGCGAGCCTCGAGATCCAGCTGAAATTCGCCAGCTCGGCGCCCGCCATTGCCGGCGAGCTGCAGCGGCAAGCCGCGATCGAGGAAGTCGACTACAAGCGCGACGTGGTCGATCGGCTGCTGGCGATTACCAGCTTTCTACGGCTGGCGGGGACGGTGATCGTATTCGGCCTGGCCGCTATCGCGCTGTTCATCATCGTCAACACCACGCGCATCGCCCTTTACGCACGGCGCCAGGAAATCGAGATCATGAAGCTGGTTGGTGCCACGGACTGGTTCGTCCGCTGGCCGTTCATCTTCGAGGGCATGTTCCTGGGAGTGCTGGGCGGGCTCGTGACCGTGGTGCTTATCGGGCTTGGCTACCAGCCCATGCTGCAGCGCGTTTCGGGGCTGCTGACGTTCCTGCCGCTGGCCTTTGATCCGCAGTTCCTGCCGCGGCTGCTGCTGCTCCTTTTCGCCGCGGGTATCCTCATCGGCGGACTGGGCAGCTATGTGTCCGTGCGGAGGTTCTTAGAGGCCTGAGTTCCCTCTCCTTGTGGGAGAGGGCTAGGGCGAGGGACTAGGCCTTCAGGTCGACGTTTTCGCCCAGCCCAGGAGTGGCGATCGCCTGGATCAGCTCCAATGCGACCTCTTGCTGCACGTCAAGCGACTTGCGCAGCACGCCCACGATGCTGGTTTCCTGGACCTGGGCAGCCGCCCCGCCCGAGGTGACGGCCGAAAGGGCTGATGCGTCCATTTCGGTTGAGTATCGGCCAGGGTGGCCGAAAACTTTAGGCCTTGAGGTACTTAGCGAACCAGTCCTGCGTATCCTTCCAAGCGACCAGGGCTTGCTCCTGGTTATAGCGGGGGCTCGTGTCGTTGTTGAAGGCGTGCTGCGTGCCGGGATAGACCTTGAAATCGTGCGTGACGTTCGCGGCCTTGAGTGCCGCGTCGAGCTGATCGCGATCTTTATTGGCGAAATCGTTGGAATCGGACGAGTAGACGCCGAGCACAGCCGCCTTGATGTCCCTCACGGCGTCGAGCGGTGGGGGTGCGCCATACCACGGGGCGCCCGCCTTGAGGGCTGAGATGGCCTCGATCGATCTCCAGGCAACACCGCCGCCGAAGCAGAAGCCGTTAAGACCCATGCGTTGCGGGTTGACTCCGGGCAGCTTGGCGTAATAATCAGCCGCCGCTTTGAAGTCCCCCACCGCCTGGTTGACGGCATCTGCTGTGGACAGCATGCCAGGGATTTTGGAGGCGTCGGCGGCTGCCACTTTGGGTGTCCCGCCGTCGCGGCTGAGTAGATCCACCCCTACCGCCAAGTAGCCCTCTTTAGCCCAGCGCCGGACCACATCGCGAATGTGCTCGACCAGTCCCATGTTCTCGTGGACCACCAGCACGATCGGCAGCTGGCCGCCGGCGCTCTTGGGCCGGGCCTCGTAGGCCATGATGGTCGCGCCATTACCCTGGAACGTCACGTCTTTGCCATCAATCGCGGGGTCGTTGGCGGCT
>DATGVV010000393.1:0-5269 GCA_035299885.1 Chloroflexota bacterium
TGCCGCCCACATAGAGGGCCAGGTGCGGCCGCTCCAAATCGCGCAGGTGCTCCAGACCATCGCCGATAGCTACCAGGCCGCCGGCCACGATCTCGAGCGGGCCGAGCTCCGGATCGCGCCGGCTCGCGCCTCGAGCGAGCGCATCAGCCCAGACGCTCTTTGCCCGCTCCGGCCAGAAGAAGATCGGCATCCAACCCTCAGCGATTTCCGCGGTCAGCTCGACGCTCTTAGTCCCCAGCGTGGCCAGGTAGACGGGAATCCGGCTGCGTACCGGCTGGCCGATGATCTTTAGCGGCTTGCACATCCCGCTGCCCTGCTCACGCGGCAGCGGGATGGTATAGCAGGCCCCTCGGTAATCGAGCACCTCCCGCCGCCAGATGCCGCGGCAAATGTCCACCACTTCGCGCAACCGCTGAGCGGGCCGGTCGTAACGGACGCCATGCCAGCCCTCGATCACCTGCGGACCAGAGACGCCTAAGCCCAGGATGGCGCGGCCGTTGGAGATGTAATCCAGGCCGGCGGCGGTTTGGGCCAGCAGCGCCGGTGTGCGGCTGTAGACCGGCAGGATCGACGTGCCGATCAGCAGCCGTTCGGTTTTCGCTGCCAGATAGGCCAGCCGCGACACCGCGTCGAGGCCATAGGCCTCCGACACCCAGACCACGTCCAGGCCCGCTTTCTCGAAGTCCACGATCTGCTCCGCACGGGATCGAAACTCGCCCGCGTCGGAGGTGATGTGGTGACCCAGCTTCATGGAAGCCAGGTTACGCCTTGAGCTCGATCACCTCGAATTTCGTGAGATCGCTGCAGCCCAGGTCAAGCTCCTCGGCATGCTCGTGCTGGCGGCGGACGATGGCCTCGTTCTGGGCGTTGAAGGTGGGATCGTGGCGCTTCATCAGGTCCATGGCCACGACGTCTGCCGCCACCATGTCGCCCGTGACGATCAGCCGGTTGACGCCCTCGACGATGCGCGTCTGGTCGCTGCGCTGGGGTCCAAAGCCGGCCTGAAGCGAGCGCACGTCCGTAATCGTCAGCTCCGGCCGCACAGCCGAGGCAAACTCCACCAGCTTGCGGTCGTAGTAGTCGCGGTTCGTGTCCAGGGTGGCGTGGGCCAGCCAGCGGTGCGGTCCGTAGACGGAGCCGAAGTGGTTCTTGAGCGCGCTGGTGATCTGGCCGGCGAAATGGCGCTTAAGCACGGGCATGTTGATCACCACCGGCGCCATTTGGAGGTCGCGCGCGATGCGCAGGCGTGGACCGCGTTCCGGCTCATAGCCGCGCAGGCGCGCCAGCATGCTGTTGGCCGTATCGTCGGGGATCGGCGGCAGGTCCATGTCGCCGTGCCAGCGCTCGAACTCCACCAGGACGAAATGGTCACGCGTGGGTGCGTGGCTCAGCCGCAGGTCCAGCTCCGGCAGGGCCGACGGCTCGTAGTAGTAGTCCAGCTCGCGCTTGTGGTCCTCGTGCACGATCACCCGCTCGGCGCCCGCGGCCCGGCAATGGCGAGCAACGGCTCGGATCGTCTCCGGCGCGGTGATGGACGGGAATGGATCGCGCTGGTTCGTGTTGGGCTTGAGCAGCACCTCGCGGTGCGCGCCAATCACCCGTTTCAGACCGCCAATCGCTTCCAGGCCGGCATCGACCATGGCGTCGACGTCGGCACCCTCGACGATGACCAGCAGCGGCTTACCGCTGGGCCCGTAGATCTGGTTGTCGCCGCCGCGGCGCGGCAGCGGGATTTCGGTACGGCGCTGGTCGAGGACGTCAACTGCCATGAGCAGCAATCCTACCTGTTAATCGACCCGGAGGACCAGGGCCGCGCCGGTATCACCCGCCGCGCAGCCCGTAAATAGGCCCAAGCCACCGCCGCGAAGCCGCAGCGTCTCAATCAGCTCGGCAATCGCTCGCAGCCCGGTGGGCCCTTGCGGGTGGCCGTAGATCAGGCTGCAGCCGTACTGGTTCATGGTGTCGAGCGGCACACCGGTCTGGCGGGCGAAATAGACGTCGTTTACCGCGAACGGATTGTGGGTGGTAACGGCGTGCAGGTCCTCGAAGCTGAGGCCGGCGTCGCGCAGCGCGATCTCGGCCGCCGGCACGGGCGCCTTGGGCATGAGGGCCTTGCCGACGCGCGCGACGCCGGTGGCCAGCACGCGGATCACACCTTGGCCACCACTCAGCTCCCGCGCACGAGCCTCGTCAGTCACGATCGTGCCGGCGGCGCCGTCGGCGGGATGCGTTTGGGTGCCAAAGGTGACGGTTCCGTCTGGCTCGAGCGGTTTGAGCTTGGCCAGACCTTCTTTGGTCGTCGGGTAGATGCCGGTGTCCTCTTCGACGCACGCAGCCTGGCCGCGCTGGGCAGGCACCTCGACGGGCACCATGTAGCGGCGCTGAAACGCGCGATCGTCAGCGAGGGCGCGCTCATACTGGGCGTAGCGCAGCAGCGCCACCTCCTCCTGCTCTTCGCGGCTGATGCCGCCTTCGCGGGCCACGTTCTCGGCGGTCACGAACATGGCCTGGCCGGCCCACGGGTCGCGCCGGAAATTATCCAGCACCCAGTGCTCGGTTTTGGGCGCGCCACCCTGCTGCGAGGGAGCAGGATAAAGCAGCAGCGGCCCATTGCTGGTGCGATCGCTGGCTATCACCAAGGTCACGCCACCCTCGCCGGACTCCAGACCAGCCGCGGCAGCCTGGATGCAGGCCACCGAAGTTGCACAGGCCTGGGAGATCATAGGGCCGGTGATGCCAGGCGCGCCGATGTGCCCGGCCAGGGTGGGGGCGCCGTAGAAGCCGCCCTCCTGCGGCACCGTCCAGCCCACGACGACTTGTGACAGCACCTCCGGGCTCAGACCGCGTTGTTGGAGGGCACGCCGCGTGACGTGTGCCGCCAGATCGAGCGCTGGCATTTCGGCCAGCGGCCCCTGCCAGCGTGCAAACGGCGACGACCAGCACAATCCCGCGGGAATAAAGGCATGCTCGAACTTCATGGCAGGTTCACTATAATCCGCACCCGCCAGCGCAAAAATCTGGGGCTTAGAAGCGCCGGCCCGAGCTCTGCTGCTGCTGGCTGTGGCACTCTGAGCAGTACACCGGCCGATCGGGCCGTGGCACAAACGGCACCTGGGCCTCCTTGCCACAGGAGCTGCAGATGATGTCTGTCATCACCCGCTCGCGCCGATCGTCGCGCCGTCCCTCGCGCCGCGCCCGGCGGCAGTCGGGGCAGCGCATGGGCGGCGTGTAGCCGCGCTCCGAAAAGAACTGCTGCTCAGACTCGCTGAACACGAAGCTGGTGCCGCAGTCCTGGCAGGTGAGGGTTTGATCGGCCATCTCTTGCTGCTCCTTGTAAGTGCCGGACTAATGCCGCGGGCGATCGCTAGCTCGTTCGGGGAGTGCCACGTCCCACTAACCAGGGCGGCTTGGGACCTGGCCCATGGCGATCGATGGTCCGAACGGCGCCGCACATACTGCACGTCCAGGTCTCGGAGCTGCCAGTGGGTGTGTGCTTAGCCTCGATGAGCCACCGATGCGGGGGGCACGTTTCAGGGTTCTCCGGTTCCGCCATGTGTGACTCCGTTCGCACCGAGGTTTCAGCTCCGGAGGCGCCTGGCCAAAAGCTGGTCCGACGGAACCGAGGTTGTGCGCAGAGTGTAGCAGCGAGGCCCAGGCGCGCTTGCGGCTGGTGCTACACTCTCGCTTGGTAGCCATTTAGAGCCCAGGTAATCAGTGGCCCTAAATTATGCCAATATTTCCTCTGAGGAGGGCCAGCCTGATGACCTACGCCGACAAAACCCTGACCTGCCGTGATTGCGGTCAGACCTTTACCTTCAGCGCGAGCGAGCAGCAGTTCTTCGCCGATCGCGGCTTTCAGAACGAGCCGTCGCGCTGCCCGGAGTGCCGCGCCGCGCGCAAAGCCACTGGTGGCGACCGCGGCCGCTCGTTCTCTGGAGGGCGCCGTGAGATGGTGGACGTGACCTGCAGCAGCTGCGGCAAGCCCACCCAGGTGCCATTCACGCCGACCGAAGGCCGCCCGGTCTACTGCAGCGATTGCTTCACGCGCGAGCGAGCCAGCACTCGCCCGAGCCGCTACTAGGGGTTAATTGCAGCGCGGACGACGCCCTGCCCGGCGGGCTCCAAGGCCGGAAGGCCCTAAGCCCCAAAAGGACGATGCCGTTGAGATGGACGGCGTCATCCGCGAGTCCATGTCCAACGGCTTCTACAGGGTGGAGGTGGCCAATGGACATTTGGTGCTTGCGCGCCTGGCCGGCAAGATGACCAAGGGGCACATCCGCGTGCAGCCGCTGGATAAAGTCCGCGTGCAGATGTCGGTCTACGACCTCACCCGCGGACGAATCGTGTGGCGCTTTAGGGAGTAGCTCTCCAGACAAGTCTCGCCCAGCCCTGGGCTGACCGCGCTCATAGCAGCGGGTCATCCGCAAAAGCGCAACCAGCGCGCGAGAGCCTTGATCCGGGTTGACGGCCAGTGAGATAGTTAGGACGTTCCATGCCACAAGAACCGATCCTGCTGACTCGCGAAGGCAAAGCCAAGCTCGAGGCCGAGGTGGCTGCCCTCGTGGAAAAACGCCCCGCGCTAGCCGAGCGTATCGCCAGGGCAGGCGAGGACGCCGCTTTCGGCGAGGACTCCACGCTGGACACGGCACAGCGCGAGCAAGCGATGCTCGAGGCTCGCATTCAGGAGCTGGAGCGCATCCTCGATCAGGCCGAGCTCATCGACAAACGCGGGCGGGGAGCGGCAGAGACGGTGCAGCCAGGGCTCACCGTGACAGTGGTCGACCAATCCGGGCAGGAGGCCAAATACACGATTGTCGGATCAGTCGAGGCGGATCCGATCGCCGGCCGTATTTCCAACGTCTCGCCGGTCGGCAAGGCGCTTATGGGCAAGCGTCGTGGCGATTCCGTCGAAGTCCGCGCGCCGGCGGGCACACTGCAGCTGACGATCAAGCGCATCGAGTAGCAGGCGGGCGCACGTTTTCAGCGCGATCTGGCGGCGCGGGTCGGGGGGACGGGCGGCCTCGCTCTTTATCCCCACGGCATGTGGCAGAGGGTGAGAGCGGGAGACGAGATTCGAACTCGCGACATTCTGCTTGGAAGGCAGACGCTCTGCCAAACTGAGCTACTCCCGCATAAAAAGCCCGTTTACGCTCAACCGAGGCGTTCTGCCTGCTAAGCACTGACCTCTCAAAAATGAGTAGGCAGAACGTCTGTGGCCACTTCCTTCACGTAGTTCCGGTCTAGTTCCCTCCCAGTTCGTTTGAGATAG
>DATGVV010000394.1:0-1736 GCA_035299885.1 Chloroflexota bacterium
GGGCTGGCTCTGATCGCCGGTCCGGTCGTGGGAGGGTTTATCGCTCAGGGCCTGGCCTGGCAGTGGATCTTCTGGCTCAACGTGCCTATCGGCCTGCTCGTCGTCGCACTCGTACGAGGGCGCGTGCAGGAAAGCTTCGGGCCGCGCACCCCGCTTGATATCGGCGGCCTGCTGAGCGTTTCGGGCGCCGCCCTCGGGCTAGTATGGGGGCTGGTGCGCGGGAACAGCGCTGGCTGGGGCAGCTTTGAGGTCGTCGCAACGCTCGTGGCCGGCGTGCTGCTGACAGTCGTCTTCGTCGTCTGGGAACTGCGTGCTCGCACGCCGATGGTGCCGATGCACTTCTTCCGCGCTCGCGCCTTCTCCGCGGGCAACGCGGCGATCTTCTTACAGACCACGTCGCTGGTCGGTTCCATCTTCTTTACGGCGCAGTTTTTTCAGGTGGCACAGGGGAACGGACCGCTGGGAGCGGGGCTGCGCCTGCTTCCCTGGACCGCGACGCTGTTCGTGATCGCTCCACTGGGCGGTGCCCTCGTCAATCGGATCGGTGAACGGGTTCTGGTGGCCGGCGGGCTGTTCCTGCAAGCGATCGGGATAGCCTGGATCGGGCTGGTCGCCGCGCCCGGCCTGCCCTACGCGGAGCTCATTGCACCGCTGATCATCGCCGGCTGTGGCGTCTCGCTGGCCATACCCGCCATGCAGAATGCCGTAATCAACGCGGTGAGAGCAGGCGACATCGGCAAGGCTTCCGGCGCTTTCAGCATGTTCCGTCAGCTTGGCAGTGCGTTCGGCGTGGCGATCCTGGCGGCGGTGTTTGCCGCGACCGGCAGCCTCGGCTCCGCCCAGGCTTTCAGCAGCGGCTTCGCGAGCGCGCTGAGCGTCGCCGCTGCCCTCTCGCTCCTGGGAGCGATTGCTGGCCTGGTGCTGCCCGGCAGGCAGGTCAAAGAAATTGAGCCAGAGGAGAGGAAAACAGCCGCTATGCACGAAGAAGCTCTGAGCCCGTAAAATCCTCCATACAACCGATCTTCATGCTTCTTGGCCTCCCGCTTCCCCTTCAATGGTGGATGGGAGGCCAAAAGCGGTGGAAGTGGGCGAGATCGGCAAGGCTTCCGGCACGCTGAGCATGTTCCGCCTGCTGGGTACGGCTTTTGGGTGGCAATCCCGGCTGCGGTGTTTGCCGGGTTTGGTAACTTTAGCTCAGCCCAGGCTTTCAGCGACGGGTTTGTTCCGGTGATAGGCGTCCTTGCCGGGCTCTCCCTGCTCGGTGTAATTGCTGGCTTGGCGCTGCCAGGCAGACGCACTGTGGCCCTCGCGCAAGCATCGGCTAGCGAGTCTGAGACCCAGAAGCAGATCTCAGACGAGGTACTAAAATCCTCCCTGTGAAAGTCAAATTCCTGGGTCTGTGTAGCGCTGCTCTGTTGCGCGTACTAGGAATGAGACGTTTATCCGACTGACGCCCGCGATTCGAAACAGGTGAGCATTGATTCTCGCCTGTTTCCTTTCGGTTCAAAACCGGTCATTTCTTTCGACAAAACGGAATGATTTAAGGGACGTTATGGCACATACAAAATGGACTGTGTTATACTCTGTACCACTATCACAAGTTGTATATGTCTTGTGGTGAAAACAGGGTAAGAGGATACAGTCCCACTTATGAGCCAGACCATCGCCTACTTGAGAACCTCGACAGATAAACAAGATCTCAACAACCAGAAACTGGAGATCCTGGAATGGGCCAG
>DATGVV010000395.1:0-5327 GCA_035299885.1 Chloroflexota bacterium
ACCGTCGAGCTCTCGGCGCCGAGGCGCAGCACGGATCGCGAGCAGTCCATCGCGGTGTAGCCGCCGCCGATGGTGACCACGTGCTTGACGATGTCGGTCGGCTTGTACAGGTTGACGCGCTCCAAGAAGCTGATGCCCTCCCAGGAGCCAATGAGGTCCTCGCCGGGCATCTTGGCCCGCAGGCCAATGTAACAGCCGGCCGCCAGCACGATGCGGTCGTACTCCGCCAGCAGGTCGTCCATGGTGATGTTCTTGCCGATCGGCGTGTTGTAGCGGATGTCCACGCCCAGCGCCTTCACCTGGTCCACGTCGAACTCGATCACGTCGCGTGACAGCCGGAACTCGGGGATGCCCAGCCAGCAGGCGCCGCTGGGCACCGGCGAGGCCTCGAAAATCGTCACCGGGAAACCCCAGATGGCCAGGTCGTTGGCCACACCCAGGCCCGCGGGGCCGGCGCCGACGACGGCGATCTTCTCCTTGCGCCAGGGCTTGGAGGTCATCGGCTTCCAGTTCTCTTTCCAGTCCGCGGCGGCGCGTTTCAACGAGGTGATGGCGATCCATTCGTCGACGTCGCAAGCGCGGCAGGCGGTCTGGCAGGGATGCGAGCAGACACGGCCCAGGATGCCCGGCAGGATGTTATCGCGCCGGTTCAGGGCATAGGCTTCGTTGTACTTGCCCTCCGCAATCATCGCGATGTAGCCGGGCACATCGGTGTGGACGGGACAGCCCCACTGGCACTTGACGTTGCGCTTGTACCATTCCGCGTCGGCCGGGGACAGGACGTACGTCTCACCGCCCGGGCTCACCTGGTCCAGCGGCACGTCGAACTGCGCGAAGCGATGCGGAGGCTCGTTGATCCGGATAGCCATAACGGTTCCAGTGTACGCAGGAACCCATCCCGGCAGGCGAATTAAGAAGGTGTTTTCTAAGTAAATGTCATCCTGAGCGAAGCGAAGGACCTTCTTCGTTCGAGCCGGGAAGATCCTTCGGCTTCGGCCTCAGGATGACATGGATCAGCCTACCCGCCCCGGCTCGGGCTCAGCCGTCTCCTGGTAGGCCTTCATCTCTTCGGTTTCTTCCTGCGTCTCGAACCACTGGCACCACCAGTCGTAGCCGACCAGCATCCGGATTTTCTGATGCCAGCAGTAACCGATATCTCCAAAGCCCAGGTACCACTTGCAGTCCTTGCAGCGCTCGCCATCCTGGTTCGGCTGGGCCTGGAGGATGGCGTCTTCCATACGATGCATCAGCATCATGCCTTCGCGTTCGCGCTCGGGATCAATCTCGGTCTCTTCGTCGGCCACAGCACGATTCTAGGAAAAGCGCACAAACAAACCCGCTTCGGTTCTGGCCTTTTGTCCATAGGCAATAGGGAGAAAGCGACGTAGCATTCGAGCCAGGATGAGCCCAAGCGCCGAAACGATTCCCCAGCCCGACCTCAAGCAGCGCCTGCGAGAGCTCGAGTTCCTAGAGCGCATCGTGCGCGCCACTGCCGGCGCCAGCAACTATGCGGAGCTGCTGCGGCACGTCATCGACGAAGCCACCGGCGCCAGCGGCACCCAGGTGTGCTCCCTGTATCTCTGGAGCGAAGCCGAGCGCGTGCTCGTCCTGGTGGCCACAAACGGCCTCACGCAATCGGCCATAGGCCGCGTCCGGCTGACGCTCGGCCAGGGCGTGACCGGCTGGGTTGCCGCGCAGGGCCAGCCGTTGGCGGTGCGCGATGTGCGCTACGAGCCGCGCTTCGAGTGGCTCGCGGGCATAGACCAGGAACGCTTCGTCTCGATGCTGTCCGTGCCGATCAAAGCGCGCGGCCGCATGCTCGGCGTGATGAATTTGCAGACGGAGCAGGCACACGTCTTCTCCAGCGCCGAGATCGACTTTGCCCAGACCATCGCCGCCCACATTGCCGGCATCCTGGAGATGGCTTCAGCACGCGAGCAGGCGTCCGCCGACCTGGCCAGCGAGCGTTCCGCCATGGCCCAGCTGCTGGCGCTGCACGGCGGCGACGACCGCTTCGCGGCCATGCTCAGCGAGGACTTCCTGGCGCCGCTGCGCGAGACCAGCCGCCTGGCCGGCCGGCTGGTGGCTCAGGCCGGCTGGATCGAACCGGGCGATTGCCGCGACCTGGCCGGCCAGCTGCGCGACCTCGAGTCGCGCTTGGAACGCCTCATCGGCCTCGTTGACAGCGAGGGCAGAAATGCGTCCCTCGCCCAGCGACCAAAATCCTCCTGATCGGCGTCCCGCACACCAGGCAGGGCTCGCCGGTGCGCCCGTACACCCGTAGGTACACGTGGTGGTAACCCTTCTGGCCGGCCGGGTCGCGGTAGTCGTCGATGCTCGATCCGCGATTGGCGATTGATTCCTCCAGCACGTCGATGATCGCCTGGTGCAGCCGAGCTGTGCCTTTCGGCTTGACGGTCGCGCTGGAGCGGAGGGGGTGCAGACCCGCCCGGAACAGCGCCTCGTCGACGTAGATGTTGCCCATGCCGGCCAGGAAACCCTGGTTCATGAGCAGCGGCTTGATGCGACCCTTCCGCCGCCGCAGCAGCGCGCCAAAGGCCTTGAGCGTAAACGTCTCCTCCAGCGGCTCGGGGCCGAGCTCGGCGATTTTGGGGAAGTCCTGCAGCCGGTCCGCTTCCACCAGGTACATCCGGCCGAATTTGCGGATGTCGACAAAGCGCAGCTGCATGCCGCCATCTAAATGGAAGAGCACCCGCGTGTAGGGGTTGGGCGGATCGTCCGCCGCGACGTACAGCAGCTGGCCCGTCATCTTCAGATGGACCAACAGCGTGGCGTTGTTGGCCAGGCGGATAACGACGTACTTGGCCCGCCGGCCGGTGTCCTCGATGCGCCGCTCGCGGATGAACTCCAGGAACTCCGGCACGCTGGGGTAGCCGATCTCTCGCTCCCAGAACACCTCCGCCCGTTGGATGGTATGCCCCACGATCTTCTCGCGCAGGTCGCGACTTATCGTCTCGACCTCGGGCAGTTCAGGCAACCACTGCAACCTCCGGCGCGTCCACTGGCGCGATCTCGCCCCAGTTGCCACCGATCTTCACGTCAACCGTCAGGGGCACGGCCAGCTGCAGCGCGCCTTCCATGACGTCCTTCACCAGCTTGGTCATGAGCTGCAGCTCGTCCTCGGGCACCTCGAACACGAGCTCGTCGTGCACCTGGAGGATCATCCGGCTGCGCACCTGGCGCTGGCGCATCTCGGCCAGCAGTCGGATCATGGCCAGCTTGATGATGTCTGCCGCTGTGCCCTGGATGGGCATGTTGATGGCCATCCGCTCCGCGGCCGATCGCAGCTGATAGTTCCCTGCATGAATATCTGGGATGTAGCGGCGGCGGTTCAGCAGCGTGCAGACGTAGCCCAGCTCGGCCGCGTCGCGTTTGGTCTGCTGCATGTAGTGCTGGATGCCGGGATACGTCTCGAAATAGCCCCTGATGAAGCTGCCGGCCTCGTCGCGGCTCATGCCGGTTCCGCGCGCCAGGCCGAAGTCGCTCAGCCCGTAAGCGATGCCAAAGTTCACCATTTTGGCCACGCGCCGCATGTCGGCCGTCACCTGCTCCATCGGCACCTTGAACACGAATGCCGCGGTCGAGGCGTGGATGTCCTCCAGCCGCTGGAACGCGCCTATCAGGTTGGGATCGCCGGTCACATGCGCCAGGATGCGCAGCTCGATCTGCGAGTAGTCGGCCGCCAGCAGGAACCACGATGGATCGGCGCACACGAACGCCTGCCGGATGCGCGTGCCAAGGTCGGTGCGGATGGGGATGTTCTGCAGATTGGGTTCGCTGCTCGACAGCCGGCCAGTCGTGGCCGTGGTCTGGCTGAAGGACGTGTGGACGCGGCCGGTCTCCTGGTTCATAAGGCCCGGCAAGGCGTCGACGTACGTCGATTTGAGCTTGCAAAGGCCGCGCCACTCAAGGACTTTGCCGACCGCTGGGTGGAGCTCCACCAGCTCCTCCAGCACTGAAGCGTCGGTGGAGTAGCCAGTCTTGGTCCGCTTGCCTCCGGGCAGGTGCAGCTCGCCGAACAGGATCTGACCGAGCTGCTGCGTCGAGCCGATGTTGAATTGGTGGCCGACCTCGTTGTAGATGTCCAGTTCCAGCTCGCGGATGCGCGTGTCGAGCTCGATGGCCAGCTCCCGCAGGAAGGCGGTGTTGATGGCTACACCGTTGAATTCCATCTCCGCCAGCACCGGGATGAGCGGCAGCTCGACCTCGAGGAACAGCTGGTAGAGGGCCTTCTCCTTGAGCTCGCGTTCCAGGATGGGCGTTACGCGCCGGACGGCGTCCGCCTCGCGGCAGGCCGTTTCCGCCACCTGGCTCACCGGCAGACTCGACAGCGGCACGGCCTTGGCGCCCGCGCCGGTCAGATCGGCCAGGCTGGTCAGCTCCTCGTCCAGCTTCTGGAGCGAGACGTCCTTCAGGTTGGGCGTGCGGTTGGTGCTTGCCAGGAAGTAAGCGATGGCCGTGTCAAAGGCGATGCCTTTCAGCTCGATACCATGCCGCCGCAGCACCAGCAGATCGAACTTAACGTCGTGCCCCGTCTTGGTGATGCTCTCGTCCTCGAGCACCTCCTTGAGCGTCTCCAGCGGCGCCGTGTCCTCGCTGAGGTCGAGGTAGGCCGGCCCGTCTGCCGCGAAAGCGATCCCCAACAGCCGGCACTCCATCGCGCGCGGCCCGGTGCACACCACCCGCATGGCAAACGACCCCGCCTGCCGCAGCTTGGCGGCGAGCTCGCCCTCTCCCTTGCCCTCTCCCACTGGGAGAGGGGATCTGTGCTCCCTCTCCCTCTGGGAGAGGGCTGGGGAGAGGGTTTCAGCCGCATCGAACAATGACATCTGCGTCGCCGGCGGCGCCGAGCCGTACAGTGGCCCCTCCGGCTCCCGGCTCCCAACTCCCAACTGCCGCGGTCGCGGCAGCCGCGGGACCAGCGAATTGAACTCCAGCTCCCGGAACAGCTCCACCGCCGCCGAGCGGTCATAGTCCGGTCGCCGGCAGGCCTCCAGGTCCAAGCTGATCCCCGGCGCCTCCACGATCGTCGCCAGCCGCTTCCCCTGCAGCACTTGCGCCTCGTACTCTTCGAGCAGGTCGCGCTGCTTGCCCTTGATTTCCGGCAAGTGCTCGTAAATGCCTTCGATGGAGCCATAGCGGGCCACCAGCTCCGAGGCCGTTTTCTCGCCGAAACCGGGCACGCCTGGAATATTGTCCGAGGGGTCACCTTTGAGAGCCTTGAAATCGATGGTCTGAATGGGCGAGATGCCGAATCGCTCGCGGACCTTTTCCTCGTCGTACACCACAATGTCGCTCATGCGCCC
>DATGVV010000396.1:0-2886 GCA_035299885.1 Chloroflexota bacterium
GGCACACGCACCGGCGTGCACGTCGCCACCCATAATCCGCGTGAGGTCGGCACCGACCGCATCCTGAACGCCGCTGCCGCCTTCCATCTGTATGGCGGGCCGCTGATCGTCCTCGACTTCGGCACCGCCACGGCTTTCGACGTGGTCGCTGGCGACGGCGCCTACCTGGGCACCGCTATGGCCCCGGGTCTGGCCCTCTCCGCCGAGGCGCTGTTCCAGGCCGCTTCCCGCCTGCACCGGGTTGACCTCGTCCGGCCCAAGAGTGTGGTCGGCAAGGACTCGGCGTCCGCGCTGCAATCGGGCATCATCCTGGGCCATACCGCCCTGGTGGAAGGCATGGTGGCTCGCATCCGCTCAGAAACCGGCGTGCCCAGCCAAGTCATCGCCACCGGCGAGCTTGCCCCCCTCGTCGCCGCCGAAACCACGGTGATCGATCACATCGAGCCGCACCTGAGCCTCACCGGGCTGCGCCTCCTCTACGAGCTCAATCAACTGTCCCCTCTCCCGCCGCAGCGGGAGAGGGCGAGGGTGAGGGTTCCTTGAACATCGGCTTTGTCGGCGCCGGCCGACTGGCGAGCGTCCTCGCCCCCGCCCTCCGCCGCGCCGGTTACGACGTCCCGGCGATCGCCAGTCGCACATTCGATGAGGCCCAGCAGCTGGCGCACAAGCTGCCCGGCACCCACGCCGTGCCGGCGCCGCAGGCCGTCGCCGATGCCGTCGACCTGGTCTTCCTCACTGTCCCGGACGATGCCATCGCCGAGGCAGCCGGCGCCATCCGCTGGCGTCCGGGGATGGCCGCCGTCCATTGCAGCGGAGCTGCCAGCCTGGAGCTGCTGACCTCGGCCGCCGAGCAGCGCGCCCAAACCGGCGCCTTTCACCCTCTGCAGACGTTTGTCGCCGGCCAGGCTGATCTCGCCGGCGTCACCGTCGCCATCGAAGCTTCTGGCGATCTGCTTGGCACGCTCGCGGCCATGGCCGAAGCGCTGGGCTGCCGTCCGCTGCAGCTGCCGCCAGGCGCCAAGCCCCTGTACCACGCCTCCTCGGCACTCGCCGGCAACTACCTGGTCACTCTGCTAGCTCAGGCAGCGCGGCTGTGGCAGCCGTTCGGCTGCTCCGAGGCCGACGCCCTGGGCGCGCTGCTGCCCCTGGTCAAGACCGCCGTTGCCAATGTCGAGCGCCTTGGCGCTAAGGCCGCCCTCACCGGCCCCATCGCTCGTGGCGACGCCGGCACCGTTCGCCGCCACCTGCAAGCCCTTGAGCAAGAAGCGCCCGATCTCATCCCGCTCTACTGCGAGCTGGGCCTGAAAACCTTGCCGCTGACCTCGCTCGACGAGACGGCTAAAGCCGAGTTCGAAGCCATCCTGTCCAACCCAAAGGAGACCCAATCATGCGTGTAACCATCCAACAGCTGCGCGACTGGAAGCGCCAGGGACAGCGCTTCGCCATGTTGACGGCCTACGAGTACTCCATCGCCAAGCTGCTGGACGAGGCTGGCATCCCCGTCCTGCTCGTGGGCGACAGCATGGGCTCGGTCGTCCTCGGCTACGAGAACACACTGCCCGTCACGCTTGACGACATCATCCGCCACGCGGCCGCCGTAGTCCGTGGGAGCAAGCACGCGCTGGTCATCGCCGACATGCCGTTCATGACCTACCAGCCATCGGTCGAGGACGCCATGCGCAACGCTGGGCGGCTGCTGCAGGAGAGCGGCGCTCAGGCGGTGAAGCTGGAGGGCGGTGTGACCGTCGCGCCCACCGTGCGGCGGCTGGTGGACGCTGGGGTGCCGGTGATGGGCCACATCGGCCTCACCCCGCAGTCCGTTCATCAGATGGGCTACAAGGTCCAGGGCAAGACCGTCCAGGTCGCCACGCAGCTGCTGGCCGACGCCGCCGCACTGGAGCAGGCGGGCGCCTTCAGCGTCGTGCTGGAGGGCGTGCCGGCCGCCCTGGCCCAGCGCATCACCGCGGCCGTGAGCATCCCCACCATCGGCATCGGCGCCGGCCCACATTGCGACGCCCAGGTGCAGGTCATCCACGACATTCTGGGGCTGTTCACCGACTTCGTGCCCAAGCACGCCAAGCGCTATGCCGAGCTCGGCGCCGCCATTCAGCTAGCGGTCCGCCAGTACGCCGACGAAGTCGTGGCCGGCGCGTTCCCGACGGAAAAGGAGAGCTTCACCATGGACGAACGCGTCCTAAAGGAGCTCGACGCTGAACCCTCTCCCGCCGCGGCGGGAGTAGGCAGGCCTGCCCTGAGCGAGGCCGAAGGGGTGAGGGAACCTGGGGCTGCGCCTGAGCCCGAATTCAGCGGCTACTCCCCCAAATCCTGAAGAGGTGCCGGTCCTCGACACCGCCGCCCAAACCCGCGAAGCCCTAACTAAAATCTCCCGGCCGCTGGCCCTCGTGCCCACCATGGGCTTTCTGCACGAAGGTCACCTGGCCCTGGTCCGCCAGGCCCGCACCGAGAACGCCACTGTCGCCGTGAGCATTTTCGTGAACCCCACCCAGTTTGGTGAGGCCGAGGACTACGCCCGCTATCCCCGCGACCTGGACCGCGACCTCGCGTTGCTTCGCCAGGAGGGCGTCGACCTGGTGTTCGCACCCAGCGTGGAGGAAATGTACCCTGCCGGCTTCAGCACAGCGGTGGACGTCGAAGGCGTCACCGAGCGCCTAGAGGGCGAGTTCCGCCCAGGCCACTTCCGCGGTGTCGCTACCGTGGTCTCCAAGCTGTTCAACGTGATCCAGCCCGACCGCGCCTACTTCGGCCAAAAGGACGCGCAGCAGCTGCGGGTTATCTGCAAGATGGTGGCCGACCTCAATATGCCCGTGAGGATCCGGCCGGTGCCGACCGTCCGTGAGCCAGACGGTCTGGCCCTCAGCAGCCGCA
>DATGVV010000397.1:0-5050 GCA_035299885.1 Chloroflexota bacterium
CTACGGCACGACCACCGGCGACCAGCTGCGAGAGCAAACGCAGCAAGTGATTCAGGAAATGCTCAAAAACGTCGGCATCGAGCTGGAGATCAAGAACACGCCGTCCGCTGTGCTTCTCGGCTCCTGGGCCGAGGGCGCGCCGCGGGCCAAAGGCAACTTCGACGTCCTGATGTGGACGACGAATGCCGACCTGGATCCGCAGGCGCACCTGGCCAACTACTTTGCCGGTGATCAGGTGCCGAGCGAACAGACGAAAAGCGGCCGCAACTACCACCGCATCCAAGATGCTGACTTGGACAAGGCGCTGAACAGCGCCGCCTCGACAGTGGATGAAACCGCGCGCAAAGAAGCCTACAAGGCCGTGGCCGAGCGAGTAAACGCCGGCAAGGGCCATATTGTGCTGTACAACCGGCTGCGCATCGACCCCCACAAGACCCGGGTGAACGGCATTGTGCCGAACCCTTGGACCTACCTGGGCTGGGACACCCAAAACTGGTGGTTGAGCAAGTAGAGGGCAGCCGCCTGTCATCCTGAGCGAAGCAAAGGATCTTTCTCGTTCAGAACCGTGAATATCCTTCGGCGGCGGCCTCAGGATGACAGCTAGCCTAGTGCCATGAGCCGCTATCTTCTCCGCCGCGTCATCGAAGCCATCCCGCTGCTGCTGCTCATCAGCATTGCCGTCTTTGCCGTGCTGCAGCTGCTACCGGCCGGACCGCTCTCGATCTACGAGAACGAGCCGTCAATGACCGAGGCTGACCTTCAGCGCCTGCGCGAACACTACGGGCTCAACGACCCGATCCCAGTCCGCTACGCCAAATGGCTGTTCACGCTGGTGCATGGAGATCTGGGCTTCTCGCTCGTGACGCAGCAGCCAGTGGTACGCATGATCGCCGATCGCCTACCAAACACGCTTTGGCTGGTGGCCATCTCGCTGGGGCTGGCGTTACTGATCGCCATACCGCTGGGCGTCATATCGGCTGTGCGCCAGTACTCATGGTTGGACCACACGGTCACGCTTTTTGGCTTCGTTGGCTACGCCACGCCACCATTCTGGAGCGGACTGCTGGCCATCATCGTGTTCGCCGTTCAGTTCAAGGAATGGGGCCTGCCGGCGCTGCCAGCCTCGGGCATGGTCACGTTAGGTGCTGGCGGCGGCGGCCTGCCGGATCGTCTCGTCCATCTGGTGCTGCCCGTAGGCGTGCTGGCCCTGTTCAACACGGCACATTACATGCGCTACGTCCGGGCCAGCATGCTGGAAGTCATCCAGCAGGATTACGTGCGGACGGCACGCTCGAAGGGGCTGCCCGAGCGGCCGGTGATCTTGATCCATGCGCTGAAGAACGCCGCCCTGCCGCTGGTAACGATCGTCACCCTCGATTTACCGGCGCTGTTCTCTGGCGCGCTGGTAACAGAGAGCATTTTCGCCTGGCCGGGCATGGGCCGCCTGTTTCTGGAATCGGCTTTCCGGTTCGATTACGCAGTGCTGATGGGCATTGTGACCATCACCGGCCTTTTGGTGGTGCTCTCAATGCTGCTAGCCGATGTGCTTTACGCTTGGCTGGATCCGCGAATTCGCTACGCATGAGCGTCCTAGCACCTCCATCCATTCGCGACCTACCAGCCTACGTCGCAGCGGAACCGGGCGCCCAGGCATCGCAGTGGGGCTTGGCCTGGCGGCAGTTCCGCCGGCACCGGCTGGCGTTGGTTGGACTAGTCGTCCTCATCATGCTGGCGCTAGGAGCGACGTTAGCCGCTGTGTCGCCCTACGATCCCAACCAAACCAGTCTCCTGGTGCGCTTCGAGGCCCCGTCGCCGGCACACCCGATGGGCACTGACGATCTTGGACGCGACGAGCTCACGCGCGTCCTGATCGGGGGTCGCCTATCGCTTGCCGTTGGCCTGCTGGCGACGGTCGTCTCGGTTGTGGCCGGAACCCTGGTAGGGGCGCTGGCTGGCTATTTCGGCAATGCTATGGACAGCGTGCTCATGCGGCTGACAGAGCTGTTCATCGCCTTCCCGCAGCTTTTCATCTTGATCCTGTTGGCAGCGCTGGTGGGCACCAGCCCCGTTACCATCATCCTGGTCATCGGCCTGCTGCGCTGGATGCCAGTGGCGCGCCTGGTGCGCGCAGCGTTCCTGCAGCTCAAGCAGCAGGACTTCGTCACCGCGGCACGTACTCTCGGTGCGTCTACCGGCACTATCATGTGGCGCCACATCCTGCCAAATGCCCTCAGCCCGATCCTGGTGGCGGCTTCGCTGGGTGTGGCCGGCGCCATCCTAACGGAATCGACGCTGTCGTTCCTGGGCTTGGGCATCCAGCTGCCGACGGCGACGTGGGGCAATATGCTGCGTTCGGCGCAGAGCCATATGACCACCGCGCCGTGGCTGGCATTCTTCCCGGGCTTCTGCATCTTCCTGACTATCCTGTCGCTGAACTACATTGGCGACGGGCTCAGAGATGCGCTCGATCCGCGGAAAAGCGTCTAGCCCTGCGGCGCTCCAGGCTGCAGAGGCGCATAGGCGCGGCCCGCCTCACGCCACGCTTCCAAACCGGCCACCAACCCACCTTGGCGCATATCGTCGAACTCGGCCTTTGCTTGCTCGACGAGCGATGGTTGGGCCAGCAATTCGGCCAGCGTCATGGCCATGGCCTTGGCGCCATTCAGCACCGCGGCGTCGCCCGCCTCGCTAATGGCCGCGCGCGCGAACTCGAGCGAGTGGCCAGGCGTTTCTTCAGGTGCAATGGCAAGGTAGGCGTGAACCGCCGGCACTATCTGGCTGATATCACCCATATCGGTTGAGCCCATGCGCTCGTCTGGCCTGGGAGCGATCACTTCTAGGCCCAGCGCCTCGATGTTGGCGGCAAAGAGCTGAGCCACGGTCGGATTGGCCACCATGTTGTCGTAGCCCCGCCGCTCGGTCCACTCCAGCCGCGCTCCGGTGGCTGCGGCAGCCCCTTCTGCCGCTGCCTGCAGCATGCCGACGAGCTTGCGCTGATAGGCGCGGTCGCGCGCCCGCACGCTGAACTTGGCGGCAGCCCGGGCGGGGATGATGTTCACCGCGTCGCCGCCGTGGGTGATGATCCCATGTACTCGCGCGTCGCGCCGCATATGGAGCCGCATGCCGTTGATGGCGTTGAACGTGTCGATGACCGCCTGGAGCGCATTGATGCCCAGATCCGGGGAGCCGGCGGCATGAGCTGCTTTGCCGTGAAACACGATGTCAATCCGGCTGTGCGCGAGCGAGCCGCGCGCCACCATGTTGCGCGTCGAAGGATGCATCATGATGGCCACGTCCACGTCCTCGAACACGCCTGCTTCCGCCAGCAGGATCTTGCCGCCGCCGCCTTCCTCGGCCGGCGTGCCAATGACCAGCGCGCGCCCAGCGAAATCCTGGCCCGTGCGCGCCAGGGCCAGGCCCGCCCCTAGGGCGCTGGTACCGATGACGTTGTGGCCGCAGGCATGGCCGATCACGGGCAGCGCGTCGTATTCAGCCAGCACAGCAACCGTAGGGCCTGGCCGGCTGCCGCGAAGCTCGGCCCGGAAGGCCGTGTCCAGACCCCCTACCCCGCGTTCCACTGTGAAGCCGGCCCCAGCCAGCTCGCCGCTCAGCCGCGCACTCGCCCGATGCTCGTTGAATGCCAGCTCGGGGTCGGCATGAAGCTCGTGGCTGATCTGCAGCAGATGGTCCCGCAGCTCACTGACCGCGGCACAGATGCCGGACTTCCAGGCCTCACCGGCAGCGCTGCTCAACCCTATTCCTCCTCGCCCTTCCCCGCGCTTTCCTGGCCCCTTCGGGCGATCTCGTCGACGACGGTGGCGTCGGCCAGGGTGGTGGTATCGCCCAGCGGGCGGTTTTCCGCGACGTCTTTCAGGAGGCGGCGCATGATCTTGCCGGAGCGAGTCTTGGGGAGCTCGGGCGTGAAGACGATGTTGGCCGGGCGGGCGATGGGGCCAATCTTCTTGTCGACGTGGGAGCGCAGCTCGCGCATCATCTCGGGCGAGCCTTCCTTGCCGCCCTTGAGCGTAACGAAGGCCACGATGGCCTGGCCTGTCTGAGGGTCGGCCCGGCCGCAGACCGCGGCCTCGGCCACGCTGGGGTGGTCTACCAGCGCGCTCTCGACCTCGATCGTCGAGATGCGGTGCGCGGAGACGTTGATCACGTCGTCCACCCGGCCCATGAGCCAGAAGTCGCCGTCCTCGTCCACGCGGGCGCCGTCGCCGGCGAAGTACACGCCGGGGAAGCGCGACCAGTAGGTCTGCTGGTAGCGCTCGGGATCCTTGTAGAAGCCGCGCAGCATCGCGGGCCAGGGCTTCTTGAGCACAAGGTAGCCGGCGCCGCCGGGGCCAACCTCTTTGCCGTTGTTGTCGAAGACCGCGGCCTCCACGCCGGGGAAGGGCTTGGTGGCCGAGCCGGGCTTGGTGGTGGTGATGCCCGGCAGCGGCGTGATCAGGATCATGCCCGTCTCGGTCTGCCACCAGGTGTCGACGACGGGTGTCCTGCCCGCGCCGATGTGGTCGCGGTACCAGATCCAGGCCTCCGGATTGATCGGCTCGCCCACCGTACCGAGCAAGCGCAGTGAGCTGAGGTCATGCTTCTGCGCGAACTCCGGGCCCCATTTCATGTGCGTCCGAATGGCCGTTGGCGAGGTGTACAGAATGTCTACCTTGTAGCGCTCGATGATGTCCCACCAGCGGTCTTTATCGGGGAAGTCGGGCGTGCCCTCGTAGATCACGCCACTGGTGCCGTTGCACAGCGGACCATAGACGATGTAGCTGTGGCCCGTCACCCAGCCGATGTCCGCCGCGCACCAGTAGATCGAGTTGGGCTTGACGTCGAAGATGTAGTGGTGCGTCGTGGACGTGCCCACCAGGTAGCCACCAGTAGTGTGAACGATGGCCTTCGGCTTAGCCGTGGTGCCGCTGGAGTACAGCAGGTACAGCAGATCCTCTGAATCGAGCGACTCGCACGGGCAGCTGGCCGCATCGTCGCTTACGCCCTCTTCCAGCTCGTGCCACCACGCATCGCGGCCGGACTCCATGTTCACCTG
>DATGVV010000398.1:0-2483 GCA_035299885.1 Chloroflexota bacterium
AAGGGCCGCGGTCGTCTCCAGGTGCCTGTGGGGCACAATGGAAATCAAGAGATCCGCGAGCGACTTCACCGCGACTTCATTATGACTACTCGCATGCTTGTATGAATGTGCTCATGCTGTCCTGGGAATACCCGCCCCACGTGGTCGGCGGGCTGGGCGCGCACGTCGCACATCTCGCTCCTGAGCTGGCTCAAGAAGGCCTGCCGGTGCACGTGGTGACGCCGCGGCTTAAGGCCGGGGAAGAGGAGGAGGGCGGCGGCTGCCTGGCCGTGTCCCGCGTGGATGGCGGCCACTATGCCGATGATTTCGTCGAAAACGCGCTCACCATCAACGAGTACATCTACGGCCGAGCGGCGGCCATCGTGGCAACCCATCCCGGCGGCTGGCTGATCCACGCTCACGACTGGTTGGTAGGGCAGGCCGCCATCCGGCTGAAAGCAGACTACGGGCTGCCGCTGCTGGCCACCATCCACGCCACCGAACACGGCCGCAACCAGGGCATCCACACCGATCTGCAGGCTCGCATCCACCATCAGGAGTGGCAGCTGGTGACGGAAGCGGACGACCTCATAGCCTGCAGCCACTTCATGGCCGGCCAGATAGCGGACGTGTTCCAGGTGCCGGACGGCAAGCTGGAGATCATTCCCAACGGCGTGGACGTCGACGGCCTGGCGGATCCCGACTTCGATCGCGAGGCCTTTCGTCGGGAATACGCGCGGGACGACGAGAAGATGGTGCTGTACGTCGGCCGCCTGGTGGCCGAGAAGGGCATCTACGTGGTGCTGGATGCCATCGAGAAGACGGCCGAGGTGTTCCCCACCGTGAAGTTCGTTGTCGTCGGCAGCGGGCCGTCCCTGGAAGATGCCCGCTGGCGCGCCAGCCAGGCGCCGTGGTCGGACCGCATCCTGTTCGCCGGCTTTGTCCCGGACGACGTCCGTAACCAGCTCTACCAGATGGCGGACGTGGCCATTTTCCCCAGCCTGTATGAGCCCTTCGGCATCGTGGCCCTGGAGGCTATGGCGTTAGGCGTGCCGGTGGTCGCATCAAACGCCGGCGGTCTGGTGGAGGTAGTGGAACACGAGCACACGGGCGTGCTGGTGAACGCGGGCAGCCCGGACGCGCTGGCCTGGGGCATCGTCCACGTGCTGGAGCAGCCGGCGCTGTCGCAGGCACGCGCCGAACGCGCCTACGAAAAGGCCCGAGCGGAGTTCAACTGGCGAGTGATAGCCGAGCGGACCAGGGCCAAATACGAGCGGATGTTCGCGGCCCTGAACGCTACTTGACGATCTCCACCTTCTGTACGGGATCGACGTAGGCCTGGTCGTAATCCTTGCCGTTTGAGGCGGTCACGTTCGTCAGGCCGGCGCCAATTCCAGTCAGCTCCACCTGCACGCCTTTGACGACTCCCGACGGCAGCGGCTCCGAGGTCTGGCCATCGACGTACACGTTGTCCTCGCCCACAATCTGGATCCAAGCCTTACCGTCGGCCAGCTTGCCGGTGTAGAACACGGTGCCGTGCACGCGCACCAGCCGCGATCGGTACTTGGCGGGCGACTCCGTCAGCGCCTTCGGATCAACGTCGATGACGGACGTGGAGTTGGGCGTGGGCTCAACCGAAGCTCCTGGCGCCACCGATGCCAGCGGAGTCGGCTGCGCGGCGGGACTGACGGCCAACCTCGGCTGGCTGCTTGGAGCCGGCTCGCTGAGGGCGATCTGGGCAGCGGCCGAGTTGAGGCGGGCGGCCATCGTGCGCAGCCCGGCGAAGACGAGGACCAGCAGGATTCCGATGCAGCCCACGAGGATCCAGTAGTAGTTGGTGGGCCTGTTCGAAGCGGGCGGTTGAGGGTACATCGGTTGTCAGTTAGAGACAAGCAATCGTAGCACTGAGTGCGCTATACTGCGCACAATTCCGGGGGGCGGGAGTAGGGCTGCGCCTGCCCCCGCATGGCGAGCCAGGCGGCCTGGAAGGGGCAAGTCGATGGCCGAGTTCAGTTTCCCCAAGTGCAAGAAGTGCGACGTTGGGGACCTCGTGCCGTTATCCGACTTTGGTAACCAAGGCGCCACCATCGAGTACAAAGCCTGGGTGTGCACCAATCCCAACTGCACCTTCAACCTGAAGATCCGGAACGGCGAGATCTTCATCAACGAGCCGATCAACGATGGCTCGGTCCATACCTATCGGCGCTAGCGCCGATACGTAAGTCGTCAGTCGTCAGTTGCAGGGCTTCCGGGATCTCAAGGTCTGGGACGACACCGGCGTTCTCGAAACCTCGACATACGAATCGCTGACAATGGATACCCAGGAAGTGAAACGGATGCTTACCTCGTTCATCCGATCACTGACGCCTGACGCCTGACGCCTACGCCGACTCCCATGCTGAACTGGTTCCGCCGCGACCGCGACGCTGAGACCGTCGAGGCCGAAGAGGCTACCACGCAAGGCGCGCCTGTCGACGTCGACGAGCTGGCCGAGGAGGCGCTCG
>DATGVV010000399.1:0-2704 GCA_035299885.1 Chloroflexota bacterium
CCCAGCTCCTGGATGGCGCGAGCGAGCGGCGCGGGATCGATGAAATCCGCCGGGTTCCTGCCCTGTCCGCCTTCGAACAGCGGCAGCACCGTGGCGATGCCTTCTGTTGTAGGCACCGGATTGTCGGCCAGGGCCTCGGCCATCACTTTGTAGCCCTCGTCCAGCACCTGCTTGTCGTCCAGCTTGGTGCGCTCGGCCATCTCCCGCTTCGTCTCCTCGGGGTTGGATTTGATGTAGCGCAGGGCCTGCACATAGCCCTTCAGGAAGGCCACGGTCTCTTCCGGATGTTCGCGCACGTACTTGCGGGTCGATACGATGCCGTCCACCGGGTAGGGGTAGCGCTCCTGCAGGATATTCAGGATCTCGTGCGCGCCAGCCTTCTCCGCCTGGACGTCGTTGGGCGGGCTCAAGGCGGCCGCCTGGATGAGCTTTCGCTCCAGCGCCGCCAGGATGGCCGGCTGGGTGTCGAGGTAGGTCAGCGACACATCCTTGCCCGGCGTAAAACCTTGCTTCTTGAGCACGTACTGGATGACCACGTCGTCGACAGTGCCCGCCTTGGTCTGCCCGACGGCCTTGCCCTTGAGGTCCTGCAGGGTCTTGACCTCGGGCACAGCCATCAGCCGGTAATCGGCGTAGGGGATGTGCGTGGCCAGCGCGACCGTGTCCTGGCCTTTGAGCTGGGCCTGGACGGAGGCCGCCGGGGTAGCCTCGATGATGTGCAGGTCGCCGGCGGACATGGCCGGCATGGCCGTGACGCTGCCCTGGACGTAGGTCAGCTGGACGTCCAGCCCCTGCTGCTTGAACAAGCCTTTGTCGACGCCCAGCCAGATTGGCAGCGTGTGAGCCGAGATGGCCACGAACGCCCCCTTCACCGGCGACAGGGCTTTGGCGGGCGCGTTGGCGGCGGCCGAGCCCCCTGCAGATGGCGCGCTCGCTGGCGAGACGCCCGCGCTGCCGCAGGCGATCAGCCACCAGCTCGGCAGAAGCGCGAATAGAAGGCGTTTGCTTGGCATGCGCGCCATTGTACGGTCCCGCGTCGTTGTTACTGGCGATGGGGGACCGAGCGGTGATGAGCGGAAGCGAGCCGCGCTGGCCTGCTTCGCTGGCCGTCATTCACGGCCATCCTGCTGTACGCGGCCCTACCGGAGCGCTACACCATAGGCCCCAGCTGGCTCTTTCCCGCGCTGGAGGGCGCGCTGGTCGTCGGTCTTAACCTGACGGCCCCACGGCGCCGCACTGAGGAGGCCACACTGCTCCGAGTGGCGACCGTGAGCCTCATCGCTATCGTCAGCATCACCAATCTCTTCGCCCTGACTCAGTTGATCAACCAACTGCTGCACGGCGCCAAGGCCGAGGGCTCTCAGCTGATGTTCGCCGCCATCCAGATGTGGCTGACGAATGTGATCGTCTTCGCCCTGTGGTTCTGGGAAATTGATCGCGGCGGTCCGGGCCAGCGGCACCAGCCGGGCCACGAGCCTGACTTCCTGTTCCCGCAGATGAGCCCCAGCGGCGTCGCCTCCGCCGGCTGGATGCCGTCCTTCGTGGATTACCTGTACGTGTCGTTCACCAACGCTATGGCCTTCAGCCCGACCGACGCGATGCCGCTCACGCAAGCCGCCAAGCTGCTGATGCTGGCCGAGTCCATCGCCTCGCTCATGACTGTGGCCTTCGTCGCCGCCCGCGCCGTCAACATCCTCAGCTAGGCTGTTTGGCCCGCTGCTTGCTAGGCGGCTCACGATTCGACAAGCAACCGGGAGGAGAAAGGAATGAGCGGGTTCAAGAAATTCCTACTGCGCGGCAACGTCGTCGATTTGGCCGTGGCAGTCGTCATCGGCGCGGCCTTTGGGGCCGTTATCGCGGCGTTTGTGAAGGACTTGCTGACGCCGTTGATCGCAGCGCTCGTGGGCAAGCCCGATTTTTCGCAGCTGACCTTCACGATCAATAACAGCAAGTTCCTGTACGGTGATTTCATCAATGCCTTGATCGCGTTTATCCTGGTGGCCGCGGCAGTCTATTACTTCGTGGTCTTGCCTCTCAGCGCCTGGATGGATCGCAACCAGCCGCCTGCGCCAGGGCCCACCAGGAAATGCCCGGAGTGCCTCAGCGATGTGCCACTGGAGGCGCGGCGCTGCGCCTTCTGCACGTCCCAGCTGGCAGCCGCCTGATCCGGCCCGCGGTACGCTGGGCGCATGAGCATCCAGGAGACGTTCGCCAAGCGTCACCCGCGATCCGCTGAGCTGCACCAGCGCGCGGTTCGAGCCATGCCCAGCGGCATCAACCACGACGCGCGCTTCCTGCAACCGTTCCAGGTGTACATCGATCGAGCGCAGGGTGTCTACAAGTGGGACGTGGACGGCCACCGCATCCTGGACTACGTGATGGGCCATGGCGCACTGCTGCTGGGGCACAGCCACCACGCGGTGGCGGACGCGGTGGCGGAGCAGGCCAGCCAGGGCACGCATTTCGGCGCCTGCAGCCCGCGCGAGCTGGAGTGGGCCGAGCGGGTGGTCGAGCTGGTCCCCTCGGCCGAGGAGGTGCGCTTCACGATGTCCGGCACCGAGGCCACGCTGCTGGCCATGCGCCTGGTGCGCGCGTTCACCGGGCGGCGGAAGATCCTCAAATTCGAGGGCCATTTTCATGGCTGGCACGACTACGCGCTAATCGGTGATCGCCCACCCTTCGACCAGCTGCCCAGGGGTGTGCT
>DATGVV010000400.1:0-5923 GCA_035299885.1 Chloroflexota bacterium
CGCAGCGGCCGAGGCGGCGGGCTTGGCGGCAGCCGAGCTCGGCTGTGCGCTGGGCGGAGGCGTGCCTCCACAGGCCGCCAGGGCCAGCATCAGAACGCCCGAGAAGCTGGTGAATCGAAGTCGCAACACGAATCTCCGCTGCCGGTGTGTGGTATAAGCGACCCTACCATGATCGGAAACTCGTACCGGGCCAGCCTGCCGGTCATAGCGGGCGCTTGCCTATTGCTCGCCGCTTGCGGCGGGGGCGCTGCTCCAGCGTCGACTCCGAGCGCTTCTGTCCCACCCGCATCAGCCAAGCCCACCGCGGCCGCGTCAGCATCGGCCAAGCCAGCTGCCAGCGCCGCGGCTTCGGCCGCCGTGAAGCCGAGCACCGCCGGGGGCGGCCAAGCCTCCGTGGCTCAGCGCTGGACCGACATCGTCAACAAGGGCGATACGGCCGGCCTGGGCGCGCTGTTTACCGACGACGCAGCCTTCGCCGGCGGGATGCCGTGCGGTGTGAGAACGATCTGCATCGGACCAGCCGCCATTGCCAAGCGCGTGGAGAGGGCGGCATCGCAGCATGTACAACAAACGGTTTCTGGCACTCCGGCCGTCGTTGGCAACGTGGTTCAGTGGCGGTATGAAGGCCGCAACGACACCGCTAAAGCAGCGGGCGTCGAGCGTGAGCTCGTCATCGTCACCGTTACTTTGCGCGGCGACAAGATAGCGTCCCTCATCTCCCTCCAGGATCTGAGCGATGCTCAGACCGCGAAGTATCAGGCATACTCGCAGCAGCAAGCCGCCGCGTCGGCGCCGGCCAAGCCCGCCGCGTCCGGTGCGGCCGCAACTGATCCGGCGACGGTAGTAACGCGCTGGATCGAAGCCCTCAACAAAGGCGACGCCGCGGGGGCGGCAGCCATGTGGGCCAGCGACGGCGTCATGGCTGCCGGTGGCGCTCCATGCACGGTGACAACTCCATGCACCGGCGGCGCTATCCTGGCGCGATTTCAGGCTTCAGCGGCAGGGCATCCCAACTACACTTTGGTCGGCAGCCCGATCGTGGTCGGCAACCTGGTGCAGATCCGGCGCGAGCTTCGGAATGACAACGCCAAAGCCGCCGGCGTCGACCGTTTCGTCGACTGGCACCAGGAGACAGTCCAAGGCGACAAGATCGCCACCGACATCGGCGCCAACGACATCAGCGACCCTCAGACCGTGAAGTACACGCAGTGGCAGCAAGCCAGCGCCTCGTCGCCAGCTTCGGCCGCGGCTAAGCCTGCCGCTCCGGCCTCGGCCAAACCGTAGTTCTACACTAGCCTCAAATGGCGAAAGTGTTCCTCTCCCACCGCGGTGGGAGAGGCTAGGTGAGGGCACCATGACCGCGTACCGCGTGATCTCGGCCGACGATCACATCGATCTGCGCTGGCTGCCCAAGGACCTGTGGACCAAGCGTTTGCCATCGAAGCTGAAGAAGCGCGCGCCGCGGGTGGTGGACACTGACGGCGGCCCCTACTGGGTGTGCGACGGCAAGCAGATGGGCCCCTGGGGCGCCTACACGGCGGCCCAGGGCAGTGGTAACAAGTGGGCCCTCGAAGTGGCAGGCGTGATGGAGGAGGGCGTGCTGCGGCCGACCACGCCGGAGCTGCGCCTGGCCGACATGGACCGCGACGGCGTGGACGCCACCGTGATGTACGGCCCCACTGACCCATTCGCCATCGAGGAGCCGGAGCTGCGGCGCGAGTGCTACCGCGCCTACGACGACTGGTTGATCGAGTTCTCGTCGGCCAAACCGGACCGCCTGGTCGGCGTGGCCCAGCTATGCCACGAGGATCCGGCCGCGGCTCGGGACGAGCTGGAGCGCGTGGCCAAGCTGGGCATCCGGCACGTCAACGTCCTGGCGGCCCGGGCCACGCCCCCGGTGTATGAGCCGGAGTGGGAGCCGTTCTGGGCGCTGGCCGAGGAGACCGGCATCCCGGTCGCCTTCCATTTGGCGGTGGACACTCGGCGGGTGCGGGTTCAGAACTCGGCCGTGGAGCGAGCGGTGTTCGGAATCATGCAGCCGATGCAGCTCATGGAGCCGATAGCCGGGCTCATTGTCACCGGTGTGCTGGACCGCCATCCCAAGCTCAAGCTGGTGATGGCCGAGTCGGGCCTGGCCTGGATACCGCACGTGATCCAGAGCTTGGACAACCAGTGGACCAAGGGCAAGCAGGGCCGCCTGGACCGCGGCAACCTGTCGGGGCTGCTGCCGAGCGAGTACTTCAAGCGGCAGATATGGATGACTTTCCAGGACGACCCCTACGGCGTCCACATGCTGCCCCTCTTCTATGAAGACAAGGTCATGTGGGCCTCGGACTATCCCCATCCCGCCAGCACCTGGCCATACTCGCGGGAGGTCATCGACCGCCAGCTAAAAGGCATCCCCGAGACGCTGCGCAAGAAACTGCTGTGCGACAACGCCCGTGCCCTGAACGGGCTGTAGGGACGTACGACAAGAAGGATCTTACGTTGTTCTCAGCGTTAGCTTGGGACCCGCTCATGTCGCGGGCTTAGGGTTGTTCCATGAGGATTGAGTCTTGTAAGACCGCGGTGAGCCGGCGGGAAGCTGTCCGTGTAGGATTGGCAGCGGCTGGCTGGTTGGCGCTTGGTTCCCTTCTGGCAGCCTGTGGAAATGGCGCAGCGGCGCCGGTGGGATCGTCCCCCGCTGCATCGCCATCAGCCAGCAGTGCTGCGCCATCAGCACGACCATCGCCGGCGGCGTCGGTTCAGAGTTCGGCAGCGGCTTCCGTTCAGGCTTCGCCAGCGGCCCAACCTGTAACTAACTCAGCACTGGGAGCTGGAACCGCGTCTGGCGCGTCGTGTAGTGGGACGGTGACGCCGGCGGAGACGGAGGGACCGTACTTCAAGGCTGGATCGCCGCTAAAAGGCTCTCTAATGGAGCCGGGCGTGAGCGGTACGCTGCTTATGCTGAGTGGCAGCGTATTCACGAAGCAGTGCCAGCCGGTGCCGCAGGCGCTGGTGGACGTATGGCAGGCGGATGATTCCGGGCAGTACGACAACGCCGGCTACCGGCTGCGGGGCCACGTGCTGAGCGACCAGAGCGGGCGCTATCAGATCGAGACGATTGTGCCGGGGCTGTATCCGGGCCGGACGCGCCACATTCACGTGAAGGTCCAGGCGCCGAGCGGGCCGGCGTTGACCACGCAGCTCTACTTTCCGGGCGAGGCGCGCAACAACAGCGACGGCATCTTCAACAAAGCGATGCTGCTGCCGATTACGGACGGGCCGAATGGCAAGCAGGCCACGTTTAACTTCGTGCTGAACGTAGCTTAGGTCGGGTTCAAGGGACCCTCACCATCCCCTTTCCCGCTGCGGCAGGAGAGGTTTAGTTAGGCGGCGACCTCGTCGGCCAGGCGCACACTGACCACGTTGTGGGCCCGCAGCTTGGGTAGGACCTGGCTGGCGAAGCGCTCGATTTGCTCCATGAACAGCTCGTGCGGCAGGCCGCCGCGGTTCATGCTGACCAGGATGACCTCCGCGCCGACGTGGTCCACCTCGTCGATGATGCGCTGCGCGACCTCGCCGGCGGTGCCCCAGGGCCAGGTCTCGGCCTGGCGGCCGAGATCCTCCATGGTCATGTCGCGGTAGTCCTCGCGCGCGCGCTGCGCGAACTTCAGGTTCTCCGGGCGGACGTAGTCGAATGAGGCCGAGCTGAGGTAGCCGGCGTCGCGCTGCAGGTTGGCCTCGGTGATGTTGCCGTGGCTGAACAGCGTTCGCTGGAAGTACAGCGTGTATGGCCCGGCCTCCTTGATCGCCTGCTCCTTGCTGTCGGCGATGTAGGCGTTGATCGGCAGGATCAGGTGGCTCGGTGTGATGGGATGCCCGCTCTGGGCCAGGCACTTGGCGTAGTAGCGGACCACGTCCTCGCGCAGCCCGCGCGGGCCGATGCCGGGCGTGATGGGCACGTCGTTGCGCGCCGCCCACTCAATGGTCTCCTTGCTGCTGGTGACCGGCACCCACACGGGCGGATGCGGCTGCTGCAGGGGCCGCGGCCAGAGGGCCACGTCCTTGTAGGACCAGAACTTGCCCTGGTAGTTGAAGACCTCTTCGGTCCAGGCTCCGCGGATGATCTCGAACGCCTCTTCGAAGCGGGCGCGGGATTCTGGCAGCGGCACGCCGAAGACGTTGTACTCGCGCGGGATGCCGCGGGCAAAGCCGGCGATGATCCGCCCGTTGGACATGCAGTCCAGCATCGCCAGCTCTTCGGCCAGGCGTATGGGATTGTGGAGCGGCAGCAGGTTGCCGTAGATCAGCAGCTTCAGGTTCTTGGTGCGCTGGGAGACGGCGGCGGCCATGAGATTGGGTGAGTTCATGAGGCCATAGGGCGAGGTGTGATGCTCGTTGAAGCCCACGCCGTCGTAGCCCAGCCGGTCCAAGGCCTCCCAGGCCTCCAGGTGCTCGGCGTACGTCCGAGCCGCCACCTCGGGGTTGATGTGCTTCTTGGGCAGCGGCCAAGGCAGCTCCTTGCCCTCTTTCAGGTGATCCAGGTTCTCCCCATAGGGCAGGAGATCGAACACGAAGACCTTCATGTCAGCAGCTTACGCGAACACCACCGTCTTATTGCCGTCGACCAGCACGCGGTCGTCCACGTGCCAGCCGACGGCGCGGGCCAGCACCATGCGCTCCACGTGGCGGCCGATGCGCCGCAGGTCGTCCACGCTGTGGCGATGATCCACGCGCTGGACGTCCTGCTCGATGATGGGGCCGGCGTCCAGCTCGTTGGTGACGTAGTGGGCGGTGGCGCCGATCAGCTTCACGCCGCGGGCGTGGGCCTGCTCGTACGGGCTGGCGCCGGCAAAGGCCGGCAGGAAGCTGTGGTGGATGTTGATGGCGCGGGCCGACCAGCGCGCCACGAACTCCGGCGACAGCACCTGCATGTAGCGCGCCAGCACCAGGGTGTCCACCTGATACTGGTCCAGCAGCCGCTGCTGTTCGGCCTCCGCCTCGGCCCTGGTGTCGGAGCTCACCGGGATGTGATGGAAGGGCATGCTCCAGCCGGCGGCCACGCCCTCCAGCCGGGCATGGTTGCTGGCAGTCAGAACGATGTCGGCGTGGAGATCGCCGGCGCGGTTGCGCCACAGCAGCTCCAGCAGGCAGTGCGGCTCACGCGAGACGAAGATGCCGATGCGCTTGCGGCGCGAGGCCAGGCTGATGCGCCAGTCCATGTCGAAGCGCTGTCCGATGCCGGCGAACTCCTGCTCCAAGGCTGGCAGGTTGGCATCGAGCCCGGCCAGGTCGAACTCCACGCGCATGAAGAAGCGACCGCCCACGGGATCGGTGGTGTGCTGGTCGGAGTGGACGATGTTGGCGCCGCGCTCGAACAGGAAGCGCGCCACCGCCGCGACGATGCCCGGCCGGTCCTGGCAGGAGATCAGCAGCCGTCCCCGGTCCTGTATCCCGGCCGGCAGGTTCAGCATGGCCAACGCAGTATGAGCCTGGAATTCTGAAGATCGCAAAGTTCATAACCAGCGGTTATGGGCGCATTACGAAATACGGTATTGGTACGCTTGACGCACCCTTCCGTTTAGGATAGAATAGGTGCATGAGTACGAACCCTGCGACCCTTAACCTGCAAACCGTCCTCGCCTGGTCGGAGGAAGAAGCACGAGACTTCTTTGAGGCGATGCGCTGGTCTGATGGCCCTGTCTGCCCGAAGTGTGGTGCGGACAAGCCGTACAGCTTCTACCGGATGGTGGATCGCACTAAGATGCGGACACGCAAGCTCTACAAGTGCCGCGCCTGCAAGCGCCAGTTCACCGCTACGGTCGGCACGATCTTCGAGGACTCGCACATCCCGCTGCGCAAGTGGTTGTGCGCGTTCTACCTGCTCTGCTCCTCGAAGAAAGGCGTCTCCGCTCTACAGATCCAGCGGCAGTTGCAGCTC
>DATGVV010000401.1:0-2033 GCA_035299885.1 Chloroflexota bacterium
GCTGGAGCGTGCTGTTGGAGGACATCGTGAATAGCGAGGCGGTGAAGGAGAAGGCGGCCACCAGCAGCCAGGCGAGCGGGAACCACTGAGCCAGGGAGGCGGCGGACAGGAGCAGGCTGAAGGTGACGGCCGCGATCAGGATGGCTCGATAGCTCGGCCGGCCAGAGCCAGCCAGTCCCACAGCAGCGGCCAGGGCGCCCACGCCCACCCCGGCTGACAGCAGGCCAAAGCCCTCCGGCCCGAGCTGCAGGCCATCCGTGGCGAACAGCGGGATCATGGTGCTGTAGTTGAAGCCGAAGATACCCAGCCCAGCCAGCACGATGATCAGCCCCGCCAGCTCCGGATCGCCCCACACAAAGCGCACGCCCTCGGCCAGCTCGGCAAACACGGCATTGCCAGGAACCCTCTCCCTCGCCCTCTCCCGCTGCGGCGGGCGAGGGTATCGCTGGGTGTGGAATTCCGCCGGCCGCATCAGCGTCAGCGCGACCAGAACCGCTAGAAAGCTCACCGCGTTCAGCGTGAAGCACACCGACACGCCCCAAGCGGCGATCACGATCCCGCCCAGCGCCGGCCCGAACAGCCGCGCGCTGTTCATGATGGCTGAGTTCAGGCCAACGGCGTTGACCAGCGTCTCGCGTCCCACCAGGTCCATCACGAACGACTGCCGCGTGGGCGCATCCAGGGCGTTGACGCAGCCCAGGAACAGCGCCAACAAGTAGACGTGCCACAGCTGAATATGGCCGCTGAGAGCCAGCACCGCCAGGATCGTCGCCTGGGTCAGCGCCGCCGACTGCGTGATGAGCAGCAGCCGCCGCTTCGGCAGGCGATCGACCAGCAGGCTGGCGAAGAAGGACCCAAGGGTAATCGGCAGGAACTGCAGCGCCGTGACCGTGCCGAGCGCCACCGGCGAGTGCGCGATCTGCAGCACCAGCCACGCCTGCGCCACCGATTGCATCCAGGTGCCGCACTGCGAGACGAGCTGCCCAAACCAGAACAGCCGGAAGTTGTAGTTGTGGAAGGCGCGCAGCGTCCGCTGCAGGCGCGTGCCGCGCTCGGCTGCCGCGGACGTCACCTCAGATCCGGGCGAACTTCTGGATCGTGTGCGTACCGCGCGGGACGAAACCGGGGCGGACGCCGATGGTCTCGGTCACCTCGGCCACGTAGATGTCGCCGTGCTTGTCGACCCAGATGTCGTGTGGAGCCACGAAGTTGCCGGGAGCGGCGGCATCGGCGCCACCCCAGCGCAGCACGAGGTTCCCCTGCTCGTCGAAGATGCTGATGCGCGATGGCTGCTCCTCGTCGGTCGCGCCCAGCCGATAGGACACATGGCCCTTGCGCTTCACGAGCTCGGCCACGTACACCAGCCCCTGGCCGTCCATGTAGATGTCACATGGCCGCTGGACATCGGTCCACTCTGAGATGTACTCACCCTCGGGCGTGAAGATCTGGATGCGATCGTTCTCGCGGTCGGCCACAAAGACGCGCCCGTCGGCATGCACCCATATGCCGTGCGGCAGGTTGAAGCAGCCCGGCGCAGTGCCGGGATCGCCCCACGATCGCAGCAGCCGCCCATCGGCGCTGAAGCAGTGCACGCGGCAGTTGCCGTAGCCGTCGCTGGCGTAGAGCGTGCCCGTGGGGCTTTCGACGAGCTGGGTCGGCCGGTTGAAGGGCGGGGCGCCCCGGCAGATCGAGTCGACCGTGCCCGTGTAGCCGCTATCGGAGCAGACCTTTGACTTGCCGATGGTCAGCAGCAGCTTGCCGTCGAGCGTGTACTTGCGAGCCGTGTGGTCGGCATCGTCCACCAGCCACAGGAAATCATCGTGGTCGATGTACATGCCGTGCGTGCGCAGCGTGAACTGGCCCTCGCCCCAGGAATCGAGGAAATGGCCCTCGCGGTCGTACACGATGACCGGATGGTCGCCGCGGCAAAACAGGTAGGCCCGCGCCTGCGAGTCCGTGGCCACGGCCGCTACGTCAGGATGCGACCAGCCGGCCGGCAGCTGCTCCCAGCCCTCGATCAGCTGGTACTGGAG
>DATGVV010000402.1:0-1514 GCA_035299885.1 Chloroflexota bacterium
CTCGTTGCAGTGGCGGGCCGCCTCGAGATAGCCGGAGACCACGCTGGCCACAGCGTCCTCGGGCACGAGCTCGCCGTCCTCAGGCTTGACGTCGATGTCCTCGCCGGCAAAGGACCAGGCGAACCAGCCCAGCTCCACGACTCTCAGGTGCTTCACCAGGCCTAGCAGGCTGGTGCCGGATGGAACCATGGGCTTGCGGGCCTGCTCATCCGTCAGGCCGCTCACCTTGCGCGTGACCGAGTCGCGCAGGTAGTCCAGGAAGGCGACCAGCGTCGTCTTCTCATCGGCATACACGCGGGGCGGGCGGACGTCCTCGGCCATGGCTGCACGGTACCATGATGCGCATGCTGCCCACAGAGCTGAACGAGCTGATCACTCGGACCAACGCCGGCACTCCGATGGGTGACATGATGCGCCGCTACTGGATCCCGGCTCTGCTGTCGGAGGAGATCCCCGAGCCCGACTGCCCGCCGGTCCAGGTGCGCATCCTGGGCGAGGAGCTGGTGGCGTTCCGCGATACGCTGGGGCGCATCGGCCTGCTGGAGGAACACTGCCTGCACCGCGGCACCTCCCTGTTCTACGGCCGCAACGAGGAGTGCGGGCTGCGCTGCATCTACCATGGTTGGAAGTACGACGTCGAGGGCAACGTGCTGGACACGCCAGCCGAGCCGGCCAGCAGCAACTTCAAAAGCAAGCTGCACCATGTGGCTTACCCCTGCCGCGAAGCCGGCGGCATGATCTGGACCTACATAGGGCCACCCGAGAAAACGCCGCCCTTCCCGCATTTCTCCTGGATGGACCTGCCGCTCAGCCACACGTACGTCACGAAGTGCCTCCAGGAATGCAACTACCTGCAGGGCCTGGAGGGCGAGTGCGACTCGTCGCACCTGTCGTTCCTGCACCGGGAGTTCAGCCTGGAAGGCGACCAGGCGCTGTACGCCGGCGACAGCGCGCCCGCGTACGAGATCGAGGAAACCGATTTCGGCCTGCGCATGATCGCCACGCGCAAGGGCCCCGAGAACACCGGCTACGTCCGCGTATCGAGCTTCGTGCTGCCCAGCGGCTGCTTCATCCCGGCCCGCAACCAGGAGTACCACATCTACATCCCCGCCGACGACACCCATTCCTGGCGCTACGACTTCGGCTGGTTCAAGGACCGGCCCGCCACGCCAGACGACGTGATCCGCAAGCCGGAGATCGGGCCCGATTACCGCCGCATCCGCACCCAGGCCAACCACTACCTCCAGGATCGCGAGCTGCAGCGGAGGGACACGTTCACCGGCATCGAGAATTTCCTCAACCACGACTCGTGCGTCACCGAGACCATGGGCCCGCGGTACGACCGATCGCGCGAGCACCTGGCGGCCAGCGACAAGGCAGTGATTACCGTGAGGCGGCGGCTGATCGACGCCGCCCAAGCGTTCCAGCGCGGCGAGGAGCCGCCCAGGCCGGCGGCCGATGATGAGACGGTGCTCACCCACGTCGACACGCTGGCCGAGCTGGTCCCGGCCGGC
>DATGVV010000403.1:0-7995 GCA_035299885.1 Chloroflexota bacterium
TGGCGGCTGCGAGATCGCATTCAGGAGCTGGTGGCTGATCTGTGCCGAGGCGGCGCGGTGGACATCCTCGAGCATGCCGCCGAGGCGCTGGTCGACCGCCATCTGGTGGTTCGGCACTGGCTGCTGGCGGCGTTCGTGGCAGGCCCGCCGCTCATCGTCTTCCGTGCGCTGGAGGACGCGTTGACCCGCGCCTACCAGCCCCAGGATCACTGGGCCTTGATGTCTCGCCTGCGTGCGTTGGCTCAGGAACATGGTTGGGCGTTCAGCGCGGACACAAACCGCTTTTTGATCAACCTGGCCCAGTTCAGCCCTCGATCGGAGGATCGGCTGGCAGCACTCGATCTGCTGGCTCGCTTCGGCGGCCCGGCGGCCACTCCCTGCCTGGCGCGCGCCGCCAAAGGTGACGCCGATCCCGCCGTGCGCGCGCATGCAACGAACCTGCTTATTCCCTCTCCCTCTGGGAGAGGGCTAGGGTGAGGGAACCCCGCTGCGGCGGGAGAGGGAGACACGAGCAGCCTGCGCGGCCCGGCCGCGGTGGCTGAGGCGGTTCTTGACCTCCGGTGGCGCCTCGCCGAAGGTTTGGCCTAGCTCGGGCACGAAGAACAGCGGGTCGTACCCAAAGCCGTCGCTGCCTCGCGGCTCATGCGCGATGCGGCCGTCGCAGGCGCCTTCCAGCGTGACCGTCTCGCGTCCCGGCTCCGCCAGCGCGATGACGCAGCGATAGCGGGCCGTGCGTTCGGCGTCGGGCACGCCCATCAGCTGCTTCAACAAGAGCGCGTTGCGCTCGCCGTCATTCACGTCGCCGGCCCAGCGTTTGGAGTGGACGCCCGGCTCGCCGCCTAGGGCATCGACCTCGAGGCCGGAGTCGTCGGCCAGCGTCAGCATGCCTGATAGCTGGGCGTAATGCTCGGCCTTCAGGCGTGCGTTGGCCTCGAAGCTTTCGCCCGTCTCCTCCACGTCCGCGTTGATGGCAGTCTCGCTCAACGAGCGCAGCTCGAACGGCAAGCCGGCCAGCAGAGCGCGATACTCTTCCAGCTTGTGCCGGCTGGTGGTCGCGACGAGCAAGGGGCGCATATCGCGCTCTATCTTCACATCCCCTTCTGCCGCACGAAGTGCTCCTACTGCGACTTCAACACGTACGCCGGCATCGAGCCGCTGATCCCGCGCTATCTCGAGGCGCTGCGCGCCGAGATGCCCCGCTACCCAGCCGCGCTGCCGGTGCAGACCATCAACTTCGGCGGCGGCACGCCCTCGCTGCTCTCGCCCGATCAGATCGCCAGCGTGATTGGCGCCGCGCGCGACCATTTTGCCGTCGATGATGACGCCGAGGTGAGCATCGAGGCCAACCCAGGCGGGCTGGACCAGGCCTACTTCGAAGGCCTGATCGGAGCTGGCGTGAACCGCCTGAGCTTCGGCGTGCAGAGCTTCCACACCCAGGAGCTGGCGATGCTGACTCGCCGCCACTCGGCGGCCGAGGCATGCAGCGCCGTTCACGCCGCGCGTGCCGCCGGCTTCCGGAACATCAGCCTGGACTTCATGTACGGTTTGCCGGGCCAAACGGTGGCCGCCTGGCGCGCCACCCTCGACCAGGCGCTCGATCTCCGCCCCGAGCACCTCTCCCTGTACGGCCTGACGGTATACGACCACCTGCCGCTGGGCCGTCGCGTCCAGGCGGGCTATCTGCCGGCCCAGGACGAGGACCTGATGGCCGACATGTACGAGCTGGCCTGTGACCTCCTGGATCAGGCGGGCTACGGTCAGTATGAGATCTCGAACTGGGCGCTCTCGCCCGGTCTCCGCTGCCGCCACAACCTCGCCTACTGGCGCAATAGTGGCTACATCGGACTGGGCGCCGGCGCGCATTCGTCCTTCGGCGGCCGCCGCTACGTGAACGAGCTCCGCCCCGCTGCCTACGCCGACAATTCGCTCGCCGGCGAGCCCCTCACGGTCGAGTCCGAGGACATCTCGCCGGATCTCGCCCGCGCCGAAACCACCATCCTCGGCCTGCGCCTCAACGAGGGCATCGCCCTCACCGACCAGGAGCTCGCGCACCTGGACCCCTGCCTCGCCGCCGGCCTCCTCGACCTCAACGGCGCGCATGCCCGGCTCACCCCCAAAGGCCGCCTGCTCTCGAACGAGGTCTTCTGGCGTCTATTACCGTAAGCTTGCCGGGTGCCCAAGGCCGCCCGCGTCCTCGCCGCCCTCAAACGTGACGGCTGGCTGGAGGTGCGCCGCAAGGGATCGCATCGGACCATGCGAAAGGTCCGCGTAACTCAACTCTGGGCGCATCACGACGGAGAAGACTTGGGAAACAGTCAGCTGCGCAACATAGCAGGGAAATTTGGCTATACCCTCGAAGAGTTGCGCAAGCTACTCTAAGAGCAGGTATGAAGCTGCGGGTCGAATTCTTCTACGACGACGAGTCCAAGAACTGGGGTTTTTCCGTACCTGCTCTGAACATCGTCGGAGGCGAGGAAACTCGCGAGAAAGCCGAGAAGATGGCGCTCGAGGCGATCGACTTCGCGCTCGAAGGCGTACCCCAGGATTTTGACAACGACGTTGATGAAGTCGCCTACTTCGACGTGCAGGTCACGCGCGCCAAGGTCGAGGCGCCTGCCCGCTAGCTAAACGCCGAGAGTCCTGTTATCTCACGCCCTAGCGTGAGCAGATGGATCTCGTTCGTCCCCTCGTAGGTGTAGACCGTCTCCAGGTTGAGCATGTGGCGGATCACGGGGTAGTCGAGCGTGATGCCATTGGCGCCCAGGATGCTCCGCGCCTCGCGCGCGATGGCCAACGCCTGGCGGACGTTGTTCATCTTGCCCATCGAGATGTGCGCCGGCGTGCACTTGCCGGCGTCCTTGAGGCGGCCGATCTGCAGGGCCAGCAGCTGGCCTTTGGTGATCTCGGTGAGCATGTTGACCAGCTTCTCCTGGGTCAGCTGGTAACCGGCGATGGGCTTGTCGAACTGGACGCGGTTGATGGCGTAATCAAGGGCTGACTCGTAGCACGCCTGGGCGGACCCCAGCGCGCCCCACAGGATGCCGAAGCGTGCCTCATTGAGGGCGCTCAGCGGCCCCTTCAAACCCTCCACACCGGACAGGATGGCGTCGGCCGGCACGCGGCAGTCCTCGAACACCAGCTCGGCCGTGATCGAGGCTCGCAGCGACATCTTGCGCTTGATCTCGTACGCCGTGAAGCCGGGGGTACCCTTCGGCACCAAGAAGCCGCGGATCACGCCATCCAGCTTGGCCCACACCAGCGCCACGTCGGCCAGGGTGCCGTTGGTGATCCAGCGCTTGCCGCCATTGATGAGGTAGCTGTCCCCGTCCTTGCGCGCATTGGTCAGCATGCCACCCGGATTCGAGCCGAAGTCGGGCTCGGTCAGCCCGAAACAGCCGAACGCCTCGCCAGCGGCCATCTTGGGCAGCCAGCGCTGCTTCTGCTCCTCGGAGCCGTACTTCCAGATGGGGAACATCACCAGGCTGCCCTGCACCGAACAGAAGCTGCGCAGCCCGCCGTCCCCGCGCTCCAGCTCCTGCGAGGCGATGCCGTACGCCACGTTGCTCAGCCCGGCGCAGCCGTAGCCGCTCAGATGCATCCCGAACAGGCCCATCTGCGCCAGGTCGGGGATGATCTCGCGAGGGAAGGTGGCGTTCTCGAAATGCTCCCCAATGACCGGCAGCACCTTGTCCTCAATCAGGCGGCGCACGGACTCGCCCACCATGCGCTCCTCAGGCGAGACCTGCTCGCGGAGGGCTAGGAAGTCTGTCGAAGTCGCGGGGGCAATCGCGGGCATGCTTATATCTTTTCACGCATGGTCTTACTGGTCGCGCCGAGCCGTAGGGCGTTGCCAACGGTGAACGTACCGGCCCGCTGCCGGCGGCTGATCCTGCGCGGCCAGCGCACCGACATTGAAGCGCAGGTCCGCGCGGCGCTGGAGCGGGGCAAGGTTGACCTGATCGTCTCGCTTGGATTTGCCGCCGCGGTCGACCACCGCCTCGAGGTGGGGGATCTGCTGCTCGCCACGCGCGTGTTCGGCGGGGCTGACGTATACCTGGACCTCCCGCCGCTGCAGGCGCCTGGCGCAGTTCAGGGCAGCTTGTGCTCGCTCGTGTCTGGCCGTCCTCCGGCACCCCTGCGCGGCCGGCGCCGGCTGCCCCCGGTGTATGCCTTCGACGATCATGGCTTCTGGCTGGCGCGGGCCGCTCAGACGGCCGGCCTGCCCTGCCTGGTGCTGCGCTCTATCCTGCTCGACGCCACTCCCGATGGGCAAGAGCCGGACCCGCTCCTTCCGGAGCTGCTGGCAGGGCGCCTGAGCCGGTTCCTGGTCAGGCAGCCAGGCCGCTGGCGTGAGCTACCGGGGCTGCTGCGCAGTGTGGAGCGCTGCCGCTCGCAGCTGGCCAGCGCCCTGGCGGTGCTGCTGGTCCTGCACGGCCAGGCCTGATGGAGTACCCTTCATCGCGCTAATGGACCTGATTGGCGTCGCCGGGCTGGGCTCGCGCGGGCGAGCCATCGGCAATCGCTTGCGCGCGGCGGGGCGGCGCGTCGTGGGCTTCGACGACGACGTGCGCGCCGCGGCCAGCTCTGGCATACGGACCGTCGGCAGCTCCGAGCGGCTCGCCAAAGACTGTCAGGTTGAGCTGGTAGCCTGCGACGGCGAGCAGGCCGCGACGCTGATCCAGGAGCTGCTCGAGTTTGAGGGCATCACCAGCCTGGCCACCATCGCGCTGTGCGGCGCCCTCGAGCCGCGGCGAGTCCAGGAGCTGGCGGCGGCCGCGGCGAGCAAAGGCATCGCCATGCTGGACACGCCCCTGGATGGCAGCGACGAAGCCGTCGCCGCTGGCCGGGCGGTGGTCTTCGCCGGCGGATCGCAGCCGGCAGTCGACAGCTGCCGCTCGCTGCTCGAGGTCTTCGGCACGCTGGTCTACGTCGGTGAAGCCGGCTCGGGCCAGATCGCTCGGACGGTGAACGACCTGCTGCGCTGGGCCAATGTGCTGGCCATCCACGATGCCTTCAGCCTGGTGCGGACCTGCGGCGCCGATCCCTCACCCATCCGTGACGCGGTGCTGCATGCCAGCGGTTCCAACCGCGCCCTGGAAGAGTGGGGCCGGGCCGGCATATCGGCCGCCAAGCAGGACATCGAGGCGGCGCTGCTGCTGGCCCAGGAAACCGGCGCCAAGATGCCGTTCCTGGAGCAGCTCGATACCCTGCTGGAGCGGCTCGACCCAGACCAGATGGCCGGCCTGTTCAACCTGGGCATCGTGGATCTCAGCAAGCCTGAAGCTGAGCCCGGAGAGCCAACGTTATCCTGAAGCCATGGCACTTGCCCGGGCGTTCGTAAAAGGCGAGACTATCGAGCGGGAGATCCCGCCCTACACCTATGAGCCTGGCGACGACATGCCGCCGGATTACCGGCAGGCTGTCGTCCACATCCTGACTATCGAGTCGCGCATCGAGAGCGAGTACCCGATGATGCCAGAGAAGACGCTGGTGCCGGCCATGGCCATGGCGCCACGGCCGGAAGATTGGGTGCGCTACGCTTCCTACTGGGCGCAGGAGGTGCAGCACGCCACGTACTGGATCAAGATGCTGGCCGAGCTGGGCATCGACGCCACCACCAAAGAGTTCATGTCCCAGCCGAAGCCGATCTACATCTTCAACATGCGCGACGACGCCGACAGCTGGGCTGAGTGGGCCTACTTCAGCTACTTCGCCGACCGCCAGGGCGCCTATATGGGCTGGGAGTGGCTGGACTCGAGCTATGGGCCCTTCGCCCGCATCGCCGAGCGCAGCTGGCGCGAGGAAGAGGGCCATGCCCAGATGGCGCACGAGATGCTGAGCTACATCTGCTCCACGCCTGAAGGCCGAGAGTTCGCCCAGAAGAAGCTCGCGAAGTGGTACCCCGCTGGCCTGGACATGTTCGGCAAGTCCGATTCCCCGCGGCAGTACGACTACATCCGCTGGGGCTTGCGGCGCCGCACCAACGAGGAGATGCGCCAGGCGTTCAAGGCTGAGGTCGACGCACTGCTCCACAGCATCGGCCTGGAGCCGCCAGACCCCCTGGCGAACCGCCGCTTTCTGTAAGTGGCCGCCCGCGAGCCAGACGATCCCAAGATCCTCGACGTCGAGGTTGTGCCGGACATCTGCTGCCGGTTCATGAATTGCCTACGCATCGGCCGCAAGGCCTTCAAGCTCGACAAGAACACCGGCAAGTCGTCCGCGCCGGGCTGGCGCGAGGTCCCACCGGCGCTGCTGTGGCAGGCCGGGCGCAGCTGCCCCACCGGCGCCATCCGCATCCTGACCGAGGACGGCTACGTCGTCCCTCGCTGGCAGGAGACCGATGGCTGGTCCATGGATAAGCACCCCGCTGCCGCCCGCCCGCACGACAAAAGCCGCGAACCCTACAGGGGCATGGTTTAACTCCCTCTCCCTCTGGGAAAGGCTGGGGAGAGGGTCTAAAGTGTGATCAGCCCCCGCCGCGCGGCGAGGCTTACGGCCTCCGTGCGGCTGGCCGCGCCGAGCTTGGCGTAGGTCGAGGATACGTGGAACTTGACCGTGTGCTCACTGATCGCGAGCTGGCGGGCGATCAGCTTGTTCGAGAGCCCCTGGCTGAGCAGCTGGAGGACCTCCAGCTCGCGTGGGGTCAACGGCTCCTGCAGCGGGTCGGACACCTCGACCGGCGGCTTGATCAGCGCCGGCGAGGCGCCGTCGGCGGGCAGCACGACCAGGCCCAGGGCCACGGCGTCCACGGCGGCCGCGAGCTGAGCGGCGCTGGCGTCCGGCGGCAGGAGGGCCCAGCCGGGTAGGTCCAGGCCCTGCAGTGAGGAGGCCTGCCGGCCGTCATCGGACAGCAGCACCACGGGCCCGCTCAGCTCGGGCAGGTCCTCCGGCAGAGGGCCGCTGACCAGGAGCACGTCGGCCGCGGCGGGCTGGGGCAGGCTCGCGCCTTCGCCGGCCACGACCAGGCCGGCGGACTCCAGCATGCTGCGCAAGCCGGCTCGCAGCGCTGGCACGGCAGCCACCACATAGACGGAGGTCATGACCTTACGAGCAGTCTTATGCCGCTCGCGGCCGCTCCTCCTCGGCTGCGCCAAGGGCCATCTCGAGGCGCTGGACAGCGCCCCCGCGGACCACGTCGAGCAACAGCACGTCGCCCGGTTGATGCGCCGCCAGAGCCTCGGCCATGGCGCCAGGATCAGGCAGTGGTGAGCCATCGCAGCCGACGAGGACGTCGCCTAGCAGCAGCCCGGCGCGTGCGGCCGGCCCGCCAGCTCGAAGTCCTGACACGAGCAGCCCAGCGGCGCGCGCGCGCCGGCTGCTCAGCTCGACTGGCCGCAGCTCCACGCCCAGGAAAACCTGCGGCACCGGGCTTTGCGCCAGCCACTGCTGGACCACGTTGCTCGGAATGGCCACCGACAGGTCGCCGCCGAAAATCATGGAGTTGATACCGACGACCGCGCCGGCGGCATCGAGCAGCGGCCCGCCCGAATTGCCGGGCGCCAGCTGCACGTCGGAACGGATGTGGTCCACCGGCCCACCACCCCAGTGCAGCGGCGTCTTACCGGTGCCGCTGACGATGCCTGCGGTAACCACGCCTCGCTGGCCCCATGGATGGCCGATGGCGAACACCAGCGCTCCCACGCGCAACGCGCTGGAGTCCCCGACCTCGGCCGGCTGCAGATCGCCGGCCGGAATGGCCAGCAGCGCCAGGTCGGCCGCTGGATGGCGGCGAACCACCTCGGCGGCCGCGGTGCGCCCATCCTGCAGCTGGACGTGCACAGGGCCGGGATGCTCGCCGATGACGTGATGGTTGGTAATGATGCCGCCGTCGGCGTCCCAGATCACGCCCGCGCCAGCGCCGCGGCCGTGGACGCGAATCTCGACGACGCTCGGCCGCACGCGGGCGATCAGCTCGGCGATGGCGCTCGAAAGGCCCTCACCTAGTCTCTCCCACTGCTGTGGGACAGGAACAGCCTGAGCGCTAGCGCTGGCCAA
>DATGVV010000404.1:0-1891 GCA_035299885.1 Chloroflexota bacterium
GCACTGCGGAACGAATGTTTGGTGAACTGACTACACCTACGTGGCTGCGTATCCGAGCTAAGGCAATCGTCCGAACCTGGTGCACAAGGATTACGCCATCCTGCGTCTGGCCAGCTTCTCCTCGCGGGATCGGCACCTCTCTGGGATAGCGCTCGTCACGCCGAGCAGCAGTGATGGGGCAGACGCTGACACGGCCGGAAGCCAGAAAGGAATCCCGCGAGACCACCACAACGCGGCGCCGCCCACCTTGCTCGTGGCCCACGACAGGCTCGAGATTGGCGATGACCACATGCCAACGGAGCCGCCTTAATAGGGTGGCCAAGTCTCGAGATCAGCGGCTTCGAATTCCCTGTCGATTTCCTCCATCTCGCGCTGAAACTCAGGATCCTTGGCGGCGGCAGCCCAGGCTGCTTCTTCCTGCAGGTCCCGCAACCGACGCAGCTCACGTTGGAGTGCCTTTTCCACGAACGCATCCTGAGACGGCGCAGCACCCTGCTCCACTGCCTGCTTGACGGCGGTAACCACGCCGTCGTCCAAGTTGTACGTCCGTTTCATACACGTATAGATTACCAGCGAATAACCGGCTTCCTGGCGGCGGTCACCTCGTCCAGGCGGCGAACCGGTGAGTGGTGGGGAGCGGTGGTGAGCAGCTCCGGGTCCTCGCGGCCTTCGCGGGCGATGTGGCGCATGACGTCGGCGAAGCGATCCAACGTGCGCTTGGACTCGGACTCGGTGGGCTCGATCAGCAGAGCCTCGTCGACGATCAGCGGGAAGTAGATGGTGGGCGGGTGGAAGTTGTAGTCGATCAGCCGCTTGGCGATGTCCAGCGTGCGGACGCCGGTTGCGGCCTTCAGGGAGCGGGCCGACAGCACGAACTCGTGCATGCAGCCGCGGTCGTAGGGCACATCGTAGACGTCGCGCAGCAGCGCGCGCAGGTAATTGGCGTTCAGGACGGCGGTCTCGCTGAGCTGGCGCAATCCGTCGGCGCCGTGCATGCGGATGTAGGTGTAGCCGCGCGCCAGTATGCCGAAATGGCCGTGGTAGCTTAGCCGGCCGATGCTCCGCGGGCGGTCGAAATCGAGGACGTAGCTGTCGCCGTCCTGCCGAACGACGGGCGCCGGCAGGAACGGTTCCAGGGCTGAGCTGACCACCACCGGCCCGGCGCCAGGGCCGCCGGTGCCATGCGGCGTCGAGAAGGTTTTGTGGACGTTGATATGCACCACGTCGAAGCCCATCTCGGCGGACTTGACGATGCCCAGGATGGCGTTCAGGTTGGCGCCGTCGCCGTACACCAGCCCGCCGGCGCGATGGACTGCGCCGGTGACGTCCAGCAGCCGCTGCTCGAACAGGCCGAGGGTGTTCGGATTGGTGAGCATCAGGCCGACCACCGTGTCGTCCAGCTCGGCGTGGAGCCGGTCGAGATCGACGTTGCCATGGCTATCGGTGGGGATGGCCACGGTGTGGAAGCCGCACATGGCGGCAGTGGCTGGGTTGGTGCCATGGGCGGAGTCGGGCACGAGCACTTTGCGGCGCTGCGTGTCGCCGCGGGCCTGGTGGTAGGCGCGGATCATGAGCATGCCGGCGAACTCGCCCTGGGCGCCGGCCAAGGGCTGCAGGCTGGCAGCAGCGAAGCCAGTGATCTCTTGCAGCAGCCGCTCCAGGTCAAAGATCAGGTGCAGCGCGCCCTGCACGGTTTCGTCCGGGGCCAGCGGGTGGATGTGGGCTATGCCGGCGAGACGGGCCACGTCTTCGTTGATCTTGGGGTTGTACTTCATCGTGCACGAACCGAGCGGATAGAAGCCGGTATCGATACTGTAGTTGAGGCGGCTGAGGCCAACGAAGTAACGGATGACCTCGTTCTGCGCCAGCTCCGGCAGGTTGAGCTCGGAGC
>DATGVV010000405.1:0-6381 GCA_035299885.1 Chloroflexota bacterium
GTCGCTCACCAGCCTGGACTTGAAGGCCGGAGATCGCGATACGAACCTGGTGAAGGACGGCGCCAACTGGAAGCTGGTCAAGCCCAGCGAGGATCCGAACGTGGATCAGGCGAAGGTGAACTCGCTGTTAGGCCAGATGACCTACCTTGCCAGCACGCGCTTGGTTGCCAAGCCTGGCGAGGACATCGGGCCCTATGGACTTCGCAATCCGCAGCTGACGGTCACGTTGTCGGGCGGTGGCCAGACACAGACGCTGCTGGTGGGCGACAAGAACGTGAACGGCAACCAGTATTACGCCATGCGCCAGGAGGGTTCGGACGTGGGGCTCATCCCCAGCTCACTGGTGACAGCGCTCATGGACCTCGCCAACAATCCGGCCACGCTGCGGCCGTCGCAAACGTCGGCAGCGCCAAGCGCCTAGCGCCATTTTCAGTCTTCTTGTTCGGCGGCGCGCTCGCGGGCCGAGTGGAGGTAGTCCAGCGCCCGATGGTGCTGGTCCTCGCCGATCCAGCCTTCGGCCACGTACAGGTTGAGCATGACCGACAGCTTGAGGATGGAGATCAGGTGCAGGCCGTGCCGCTTGAGGCGCTCGGCGGCGCCCTGATCGCGATCCACCAGGACGATGACGTCTTGAACGGTCAAGCCTTCTTGACGGAATAGGTTGGCCGTTTCCAGGATGCTGCGGCCGCCGGTCACCAGGTCGTCGACGATGAGCGCCGTGACGCCGGTTTGGCGCAAGCCCTCGATCACGTGTGAGGTTTCGCTGTCCTCTTTGGGATGTCGAGCGTAGGTCAGAGGAGTGTTCGTTTCCAGGGAAAAGGCCGTCGCCAGATGGAGACCACCGAAGGGCACGCCTGCCACGACGTCGAACCAGCCGACCTTAGGCTTGCGCAGCGACTGGCCAAAGCGCGTTTCCTGCTGAATCAAACGGGCGGCGTTGCGCAGCACCGTGGGATCGCCGAGCATCACTTTGAGGTCGATGTAGATCGGCGAATGGATGGTGCTTCGGCCCAAGCTGAAGTCGCCGAAGCGCACTGCTCCCAGATGGTGGAGGGTTCGTGCCAGCCACAGGTTGTCGATGTCCTCTTGCATGGGCGGCAAAGGTCGAGTATATCAACAGGCACCCGGCGATTGGGTGGCCCGTTCGGCCCATAGCCCTCAAGGCGCCAAGCGAGTGGCTTTTACAATCTGCGCTGTCTTGAGAGTTCCCAAATTCCTTGTAGCGCTGATGACAGTGGCAACACTGCTGAGCACAGGGCCGGCGGCCCAGGCCGTCCTGCAGGCCCCACCCCCCGTTACGCCTCTGCCGCCGGTAACGTCGGCCGATCCGCACTTCGGCGTAGTGCAAGCATTCGAGGCTTCGGGGCTGGCGCTCAACGCGGGCGCCAAGTGGGAGCGGGTGCCGTTCTTCTGGAACAAAGCCCAGCCGAGCGACTCCGCGGACTGGCAGCCAGACCAGTTCCTGTTGAGCCAAGCACAGCTGGCCCAGGAGCTGGCGGCCAACGTGCAGGTGGTGGGGCAGATCGGGAATCCGCCGCTGTGGGTGGTGAAGGATGGCTCGACTCCCAAGAACCTGAACCTGCCGTGGAATGACCCGGCGAACTACTGGGGGCAATTCGTTTACCGGCTGGCCCAGACATATGCCGGGAAGATCGACAGCTGGATCATTTGGAACGAGCCCGACTTTCCGAAGGGGCACCCGCTTAGCACGTTCGCCGGCACGGAAGAGGATTACTACCGGCTGCTGAAGACCGCTTACCAGGCCGCCAAGGCAGCTAATCCCAACGCCAAGATCGTCTTCGCCGGCACGACCTACTGGGCAGATGTGAACGCGGGCAAGCCGCTGTACTTGCAGCGCGTGCTGGAGGCGGCGCGGAAGATCGATGGCCAGGCGGCGGCCGACGCCGGCTACTACTTCGACGTCGTCGATCTGCACCTGTACAGCGCGCCGCTGGACCTCTACCGCGTGCCGCAGACCTACCGCCAGATCATGGCCAACTTCGGCATCTCCAAGCCGATCTGGATCAGCGAGACCAACGCCATCCCGTATGACGACCCCGGCAACGAGACCGGGCCCAGCTTCTTCAGGGCGACGCTGTCGGAGCAGGCCAATTTCGTGATCCGGGCTCTTGCCATGGCGCTGGCTGGCGGCGTGGAGCGCATCAGCCTGTACAAGATGGTGGACGGCGCCGTCACGGAACGGACGCCCTGGGGCCTGATGCGCAACGACGGCTCAGTGCGTCCGGCGTACGTTGCCTACCAGGTGGCGGCCTCGCACCTGGCCAACGCAGGGCCCATAACCATCACCAACAGCAATGGCATAGATTTCATCTCCTTTGACCGCGGCGACACGCACACGGTGCTGCTGGTGAACACCGCGCCGGCCGAGACGAAGGTGGCGTTGCCCTGGCTGGGACCTCGAGTGACCATCACCAACAAGCTCGGCGTGAGCACCGAGCAGAGCATTCCGCCGCTGGCCAATGGTGACGTCGCGCCGCTGACCATTACGCTGGCGGGAGCTACCAACGGCGTGATCGGCGGCGATCCCGTGTTTGTCGAGGGGACCAGCCCGGCTAAAGCGGCTAAGCCATCAGGCGCACCCGGAGCGGTGTACTTCAAGGAGAGCGGCCACAATGTGGCATTCGCCTTCCTGCAGGCGTTCCGAGCCGATGGCGGGCTGGAAGTGCTTGGCTACCCGCGCACGGAGGCTCTGGACCTGAACGGACGGACCACACAGTTCTTCCAGCGGGCGGTGATGGAATACCATCCTGAGGCGTCGGGCACGCCGGGCGAGGTAACGCTGCGGCTGCTCGGCAGCGAGCTCAACCAGGGCCGGCAATTCGCCGCGGCCAGCCCAGGCAAGAACGACCCGACGCATCATTTCTTCCCCGAAAGTGGCCACAACGTGGCCAGTGGCTTTCTGAAGTTCTTCAGCAACCACGGCGGCGCGGCAGTGCTCGGCTACCCGATTTCGGAGGAGATGCCGGACAGGTTGCCGGACGGCGCCATCCACACGGTGCAGTACTTCCAGCGCGGCCGCCTGGAGTTCCACCCCGAGCTGTCCGGCAAGCCCGGCGAGGTGAGTCTGGGCCTGCTGGGCGACGAACTGCTCAGGAAGATGGGCTGGCTGTGAGGCGAGTCGCTAGTCGTTAGTCGTCAGTCGTTCGATAACGCAGCGAAGGTCGGCTTGGACCTGATCTGGTGGGCGGTTGGCGTCGACCACACGCCAGCGGCCCGGATCGGCAGCGATGAGCTGCCGGTAACCGTCGACGACGCGCTTGTGGAAGGCCACGTCCATACGGTCGAGATGGTTCAGCTCGCCGCCCTGGCCATGGGCCTGGAGCTTGCGCCCGAGTCCGACTTCGGCCGCAACGTCCAGGTAGATGGTGAGATCGGGCTCCAGGCCGCCGGTGGCGATAGCGATCAGCTGGCGCAAGGTGGTCAGGTCCAGGCCATGGCCATAGCCCTGGTAAGCCAGAGTGGCGTCGGCGTAGCGATCGCACAGCACCAGCTTTCCGGCGGCCAGCGCCGGCTGGAGCAGCTCCTGGACGTGCTGGGCGCGGGCAGCGTTCATCAGCAGCGCCTCAGTCAGCGGCAGGATGCCGTGATCTTGGGCGCCAAACATCGCCTCCCGGATGCGATCCCCCATGGCTGTGCCGCCCGGCTCGCGGGTGACCACCAGCTCGGTGCCGCGGTCGCGCAGCCAGCCGGCGAGCAGCTGCAGCTGGGTGCTCTTGCCGGCGCCTTCAGGGCCTTCGAGGGTGACGAAGCGGCCGCGCGCCATCGTGGTTCAGCATAGCTCCCGGAGCCTGGCCATAATTCCACGGATGGCCAAAACGGCGGCGCACGACGTGTCCTGCCGGCGCTGCAAGCACTATCGCATCAGCTGGGATCCCAGGGCGCCGCACGCCTGCACGGCCATGGGTTTCAAGTCGCAGAAGCTGCCCTGCGTGGTGGTCTACGAATCCTCGGGCATCGAGTGCCAGCTGTACGCGGCGAAGCCGGAGAAACCTACCACTCCCCGGTGAGGTCGGTCCCCGGCTTGAAGATCTTGACGCGGCGGTTCGGCTCGCGACCTTTGCTGCGTGACAGCAGGTTGTGCTGCTCGGCCACCTGATGCTGCAGCCGCCGCAGGTAGGCGTTCTGGGGCGTCAGCTCCACGGGCGAGGCGGTGGCGAGCACGTGCTGGACGGCGTCTTCGGCCTCCTTGACGGCCCCGCCGGCGGGGTCGTGCTGCAGCTCGAACAGGTTGGCCAGGCAGTTCTCCATCTGCGGGATGGAGTTGGCCTTGAGGACGTAGATTGGGATGTGTGCCTCTTCAGCCTCCCGGAGCGCGGCGGTGCGCTTGCGGTAGTAGTTCTTGAGCGTGATGACCACGTCCGCCTCGTCGATGCTGTCCACGACGCCCACCGGCAGGTGCATATCGCGGATGCTCTGCTCCAGCCGGTTGCGGCTGACCCCGAAGGCGTAGACTTTGAGCGGCGTGAGCCCTTCGCGCCGCTCAAGCGACTCCATGGCCCGGCCGGCTGCCTCCTGGCCTCGGTCGAAGGCCACCGGGTCGCGCTCCCAGCTCGCCACATCGCTGCGCCAGTCGCGGTCGATCATCTGCGCCGGAGCGCTGCGGCCAAACGCTGAGACGGGCCGGGTGCGCGGGCCCGGCGTCTCGACGCGGATCTCGCCGCGCTCGTCGCGGTAGCGCAGTTGCGGGTTGACCGGGAAGCCGCGCAAGATGTTGTCGACCGTCGTGGCGACGCTCAGATGCACGTTGAGCCGCTGCCAATCGATGATCTCCATGACCACGTCGAATGTGGGCGGCGCCTTCCGCTCGAGTACGGACTTCTGCGTGCCGCGGCGGCGCGCCTCCTCGTCGCTGAGCGTGACGGTCTGGATACCGCCGATGAGGTCGCTTAGGGTCGGGTTGGCGATGAGGTTCTCGAGCGTGCGTCCGTGCGCGGTGCCAACCAGCTGTACGCCGCGTTCAGCGATCGTGCGAGCGGCGTCGGCCTCCAGCTCGGTACCGATCTCGTCGATGATGATGACCTCGGGCATGTGGTTCTCCACGGCCTCGATCATCACCGCGTGCTGGTTGGCTGGCGTCCGCACCTGCATGCGCCGGGCGCGGCCAATGGCCGGGTGCGGGATGTCGCCATCGCCGCCGATTTCGTTCGAGGTATCGACGATGACCACGCGCTTGTTGAGGTCGTCGGCCAGGACGCGCGCCATCTCGCGCAGCATGGTCGTCTTGCCCACGCCGGGGCCCCCAACGAGTAGGATGCTGTGCCCGGCCTCGATCACGTCGCGTACGATGGCCGTGGTGCCGTACACCGCGCGACCCACACGGCAAGTGAGGCCGACAATGCGGCCGAGGCGGTTGCGCATGCACGAGATGCGGTGCAGGGTGCGCTCGATGCCGGCGCGGTTGTCGTCACCGAAGGTGCCAATGCGCGACACCACAAAATCGAGGTCCTCTTGGTCGACCGGCTGATCGCTGAGCAGCAGCTCGGAGCCCATGAAGCGCGCCTCTGGCAGACGGCCCAGGTCCATGACCACTTCCAGCAGGTCGCCCAGATTAGGGGCGGCCCACAGCCGGGAGGCCAAGCGCGCCGGCAGCTTGTCGATGAGCGCATCCAGGTCGTCGGTGATCTGGCCGGCGAGATGCTGGGATTCGGTAGGGTTCAGCAAAAGTGTTTTCCTCTACGCCCGAGTCAGGACCGGCGTCAAGCGCCGTTCCATCACCTGCACCGCGATGTGCTTGACCAGCAACAGCGAGCGACCGCTGTTCTGGAATCCGATCTCTTCAAACAGCGGAATCATCTCCTGCTGGTACTCACGAACCTGGACCCCCAAGACGCAGGGCCGGGTAGCTCGTGCCGTGCCAGCAATATAGTCGCGGAGCTCTGGGAACCCCTGACGCTTATCCGGATGGATCAAGAATGACATGCGGCAGCGACCTTCGCGCCAGCGCAGCTGAAACCAGGCAAAAACCTTGCCGTCTTCCTCGGCCACCCAGCTCCACAACGTCTCTGGCGAGTCCTGGGCCATGCCGAAGCGCTGCAGCCAGCGGCTCATGAAGCCATTCGGCGGAGCAAAGTCGCGGGCGGTTAAGCCCTCTGCTTGCTGCACGTTGCGCGGGGTGACGGTAGTGTACAGCTGCAGGATGGGAAAGGCGTCACGGGGCTCGGCCGGCCGAAGCCGCGCTGGCAGCGGCGGCAGCACGCCGCGCTCGCTCAGCGGCAGGCTCAGCGAGTCTTCGGTGGTGAAGCGATAGAAGCCGATCTGGCGGAAAATTTCCAGCTCCTCGGCATCTTCGGGCACATTGGCGAACAGCTTGCTGGCGCGCCGGTTACCGGCCGCTACGCAGACGTACTCGATGAGGCGGTG
>DATGVV010000406.1:0-11909 GCA_035299885.1 Chloroflexota bacterium
TTGGCCAGCAGGCGCATCCTGTCGCCCGTTTCGCGGGCCAGCGTCTCGTCGTTGCCCCCCAGCGCGTAGCGCAGCGCCCCGGTCAGCTTGGCCAGCTCGCCCAGCCGTTCGCGTTCGCCCATAAGGGCGTAGGTCAGCTCCTCGGCTGAAGGGCCTTGCACGGCCTCGGCGACCTCCGGCGAGCTCACTTCCGGGAAGCCGCGCGCGAAGTCCTCATACATGTGAAAGTAGAGCTGCGCCGCCTCGGTGGTGTAGGTCAGCAGCTGCTCGATCTGGGCGGCCGAGGCGTCGCCGGCAAGCACCAGGTCGTCGTCCCGCTGCTCGGCCAGGACGCGCAGCGTCTCCACGCTGGCCACCGCTTCGGGCACGGGTGGCAACGGCACGATCGCTGATGCCTGGGAGAGATTGGCGGCCATGCCCTGCCCGGCGAACATCGGCGGGATGTATTTGGCGAAGTCGATGGTGATGGGCGGCACCACCAGGTACGTGGCCAGCACGCCCGGGCTGTCCGAGTCGCGGAAGTAAACCAGGGCGTGGCCTTTTGGCCGCTGCGCATCGCCGCGCTCGAACATCAGCTGCATACAGCGCGAGTATAGAAATCCTTAGGCAATCCTCATCAGGTTCTAAGTCTTCGCTAAGGTTGCTCCCTTAGCCTGAGGTCGTGGCAATTGAGAGGCGGTGGCTGATGACGGCCTGGATGGTGGCGCTGGCCGTGGGGCTGGTTGTCACGATTGGCGCTCCGGCGGCGTTCACTCTCTTGCTCGACTTGATCTGGTGGAGCTAGCGGCAATGTGGATCAGCAGAGGTTGCACTCGCTGCGGCGGCGATCTGTACAAGACGGTGGCCGAGGACGGCGACGTGCTGTCCTGCCTGCAGTGCGGCCGTGAGTTCCTGGCTGCGCGCAGGCGTGCTGAGATGAGCCAGGAAGAGGCCTACGCGCTGTTCCATGAGGACGAGCCCGCTCGCGCGGCCTAGCTGAGCGCGGTCACGTCCTGGGGCGTATCAACGTCCCGTAGGTCGGCGGTCGTTTCAACCAGCACCAGGGCCTCCGGATGAGCCTCGATGATCGTCCGCCCACCGCTGTCGCCTGAGACGCGAAGCAGCTCGTGAAACCATTTCCGCCCGAAGAGGGTCGGGTTGGCCCTTCGGCCATTGAGCGCCGCGGCGACGATGTTGTCCGCGGTTGACCGCTCCAGCAGCTGGTTGATGAGCTCGCTCGTCGTGAACGGCTGATCGCCGAGCAGGAACATCGCTGCCCGAGCGTCCGGCGGCAGCGCGGCCACTCCGGCGCGTACTGAGGAGCCGAGCCCGTCACGGTAGTTCGAGTTCTCGATGAACTTCACCTCGCGTTTGGCCAGAGAAGCTTTGACCTCTTCGGCTCGGTGACCAACCACGACGTAGACTTGGTCGAGCTGGGAGGACGCCGCGGCGTCGACGACGTGCTGAAGCATCGTCCGGAGCCCCAGGACCATGAGCTGCTTGGGCTGGCCCATGCGCCGCGACTCGCCCGCGGCCAGGACGATGCCGGCGATCACTCCTGGGGCCACAGCAGGTAGCCGTCGACCGTGACGAGCGCCGGCCCCGGGAGCAGCGCGGCTATTTGCTTGGCCTGCTGCAGCCGCAGCTCGTCGTCGGTCTTGTTGAGCACGTAGGTCACGCGCGCCTGCTCCGGCCGGCCTTTGGTGTTGCCTTCGGGGTGGGACAGCACGGTGGCCACCACGTCTGCCGTGACCTCCGCCTCAGGCGGCTGCCCGGTCAGCCGGGAGATCACCTCGGGCCGGTGCATCGCCGCGATTGGCTCGCCCATGGCGTCAAGTCCGGCCACCGCCAGCACGCTGGTGGCTGAGGCCGGAATCACGGGCTCGTACTCGCGCGGAGCGGTCAGCGGCTTGTCCAAGGAGCCATCGGCCTCTACCAGGACCAAGTCGAAGCCGTGCGGGATCGCCGCGGGGTCGATACCAAGCAGCTTGCTCGTGGCATGGTCCTTATCCGCGGCGTACACCGCCAGGCCGCGGCCCTCCAGCTCGGCAGCATCGTACACAGGCGGGCCGAACTCTGCCGGGTCGGGCTCGTACATCTTGGTCGTAACCGTGATCAGCGTTCGAAGCCCGGCCGTGCGCGCCTCTCTCGCCAGCTGGAGCATGATCGTCGTCTTGCCACCCGCGCCGGTAATGGCGATCACCTCCGGCAGCCGTGGCTGGACGGCCTCGAGGAGAGTCAGGCGACCCATGTCATCCTGAGCCGTAGCGGCGAAGGATCTTGCCCGCGGGCCAACCAGGAAGGTTCTTCGCTTCGCTCAGAATGACAACCCTTGTGGCCACCTCAGTAGGTTTTGCCGCGCTGCTTGGTGATGTCGAAGCGGGCCGTCTCGGCCACGATCATCACCGCCATCACGCCAGCCTGAACGGGGTCGCTGACCACCAGGTCGGCCACCTTGGGCACGCCGCCGGCCATGTTCAGCGACACCACCACGATGCCCCGTTCGCGAATCTCGCTGACTGCCTCGGCGATCTCGCCGCCCATGATCGAGCCAGCTAGCACCAGCACCTTGGCGCGTGGCAGCCGGGCCACAGCACGGACCGCGCTGGCCAGCTCCTCCTCACCGACCAGCGGGATGGTGTCGACCGAGATGCGCTCACCGCGGATGTTGTGGCGATCCGCTTCGCTGACCGCGCCCATGACCACGAAGCCGACCTGCGCGCCACCGCCCATGACGATGATGCGTTTGCCGAAGATTTTCTGAAAGCTCGGTTCGGTGTGCACCTCCTGCACACAGGGCAGCGCGCCGAGGTCCGCCAGCAGCCGCTTGGCGTCGGCAACCTCGGTCAGCTCGAAATAGGTGAGCGAGGCATCGCCCTCGCGCTCGGTGATGTCGACGTAGCCGATGTTTGCGCCGTGCCGCGAGATGACGCCCGTGAGCTCGTGAAGCACGCCTGGCTGGTCGGTGACCCGCACTGAGAAGGCAAGGTCCGGCTTGTCGGCATCCCCCAGCACGCCCGGCTTCGGCATGGGCAGAGTTTAGTTCCTCTCCCACCGCAGCGGGACATGGTACGTGAGGGCCTACGACGCGGGCTGGTCAGGCGCCGGCTCGGCAGATCGCGGCGCCCTTCGCCGCCGGCGGCGCCTCGGCGCGGATGCCAGGGGCGCAGCCGCGGGCTCCGGCGCTGGCGCCTCCGGCTCTGGCGTGGTCGCCGCCGGCTGTGCTCCGTCACCGCCGGCGGCTCTTTGGCGGGGCGGCCGGCGTCTGCGCGGCCTACCGGCTACGCCTCCGCGCCCGGCCGACAGGCTCTGCTCCAACGGCAGCTGCTCAAGGTAGCTAAGCGCTGCGGAAGTCATCAGGAAGGCCAGCATGGCGTCGTTGTGATCCACCGGGATGGGTCGCCCCTCTGGCGTGGGCTCGTCGTGCTTGCCGCTCAGGCACATTTGGCGCAGGCCCGTGAACAGGCGTCCGAGTCGCTCCGCTTTGCGGCTGGAATCGAAGATCGGCGCTATCAGATCCTGCACCAGGTGCTCGAAGCCGTACTCCTTGGACAGCTTGACCTGGCGGGCGTAGGCCAGCACGTCCAACGCTTCGCCGCAGGCGACGAGCACGCCGCGATCGTCAGCTCGCTGGAAGCGCTCCCGCGCGGTCTCCAGGTGCTCGTGGGCGCGGGCCAGGGGATTGCGCTCGTCCTCGATCAACGGGATCTCGACGATGGCCACGTCGCGGTAGCGAACCTGGTGCAGGATTTCCAGCCACGTTTCTTGCGGAAGACTGACCGGAAAAGGCGTGCTGCCAATGGCCAGCGAAACCACTTCGTTTTGCAGCTGCTGCACGGCGCCACCCGGCCCCTCAGCGTGGCCCAGCACGGTCCAATCGAAATAGAAGGTCACACCGCCTCGGCCGGCGCGCTGCTGCTCGATCCAGCGCATCGTGGTCAGCTCGATCGGCAGCACCGCAGTCACCTGCTTGCCGGCGCCGGCGCTCGCCCGATCGAAGCGGTGCGCACCGGGCAGATAGGCGGCGCCGATGGGCGCGGTGGCCTCGCCCACCTTGGTATGCACCAGGATCTGGTGTGACAGGCCCAGGAACGGGTTCTGGTCGTCGGTGTAGATGAAGAAGCGGAACGCGACGAACGGCTGCGGCCCGGGCAGGCCGCTAGCCGCGTCGAAGTGGGCCCGAAGTGACATCCTTGCGAGCATACCCCAGGGGTGTCCCCCCGCGCACCCCGGGGCTCTCGCGGAAAAGCGCTCTTAGTAGATGAAGGTCACGCCTGGGCCTGCGTGGGACACCCGTTGGGTCATCACACCTGCCCAGGGATAGTTCATCTCGTCCACCCTGAAGTGATAGCCGTCAGGGTCGACAGCGTTGACGTGGCCCACGTGGCCAGTGCCCCAGGCGCCTTGGACGCCGGGCTGATAGACGACTATGGCGTCAGGCGCTGGAGCGTCGCCGGTCTTGAGACCGGCTGCTTGAGCGGAACGCGTCCAGTTGGCAGCGTTCCCGAAAACGACGGCGCCAATATCCGAGCGGGTATGAGCTGCCCACCAGGTGCATTGACCCCAGTAGAAATGGTTTACCGGTGCCGCGGCCATGGCGACGCCTGTCTGCAAGGGCAAGCCCAGCAGGCAGGCAGCAGCGCCTAAGGCCGCGAGGAATCGTCGCAAATGCGTACCTCGCTTTTAGCTGTGTTTCGGGTCCGGAAAGCGTCTTTGGAGACCAGACCCAGTGGCGGAAGGAGCCCGATTGCACTCGGCTCCCGAAAGGGGACCGCCAGTCCCGGCCACTATACGCAAGGGACATACGTAGGTCGAATCCCATGGCCCATAGGTCCTAAGCTGGCTTGGTTGACGTAAAGTAGCTGTCGGCTATCAGCTACGGGACTGCGGAGCTGAAGGCTGATAGCTGATAGCTTTTACCCGTGCTGCCGCCCATTTCCATGGATATGGACGGAGTCATCTGCACGCCGTTTTTAGGCACGAACATCGCTATCAGCCGAAAGCTGACGCTGCCGGCCATGCCGGACCAGGTGCGTGAGTTCAGCGGCGAGCACCGGCGTATCACCCAGCGTCTGCGCCGGCGCTGGGAGACGGTCCGCTACATGGGGCGCAAGCCCCTGCCCGGCATTCGGGAGGGGCTGCAAGCGCTGGTCAAGGTGCGCCGGCCGGTGCTCGTGACCGGCCGCAGCTGGTTTGCCCGGAACCTCATTCAGCGCTGGCTGGAACGCTACGACCTGGCCCAGTTCTTCGACCAGGTGCTGCCCAACAACACGAACCTGGCCACCGCTCACTTCAAGCTGTGGACGGCCCAGCACTTGGGCCATGGCGAGCACGTGGACGATGACGGCTCGGTGGCGTTTTACCTCGCTCACCACGGGGTGCGTGTCTTCCTGCGAGATTGGCCCCGCAACCGCGGCCTGCCGTACCCGCCAGAGGTCACGGTGTACCACCACCTGCAAGAAGTGGGTGAGGCTCTGGCCCACTGATGCTGGAAGTCATCACCGGCTGCATGTTCGCGGGCAAGACCGAGGAGGTGCTGCGCCGCGTGCGGCGGGCCGTCATTGCCCGTCAGAAGGTGCTGCTGGTCAGCCATGCGCTGGATGACCGCTACGGGCCTTCGAGCGTCACCAGCCACGATAGACGCACCTATGAGGCGCATGCTGCCGGCTCAGTGGCCGCCATCGCCGAGCTGCTGCGGCGCGATACCCAGGTGCTGGTCGTCGACGAGGCCCAGTTCTTCGAGGAGGACCTGGCGATCTTCTGCAGCGCCCTCGCCGACCGTGGCTTACGCGTGATCGTCGCTGGGTTGGACCTGAACTTTCGGGGCGAGCCCTTCAAGCCCATCCCGCCGCTGCTGGCCTATGCCGACCAAGTCGACAAGCTCACGGCCGTGTGCGTCGTCTGCGGCGGCCCGGCCACTCGTACCCAGCGGCTGGTCGCTGGCCGGCCGGCGTCATACCACGATCCGCTCATCCTCGTCGGCGCGGGCGACGATTACGAGCCGCGCTGCCGCGCGCATCACGAGGTGCCCGATCACCCCGCCCTCAGCGTCCCCCTCCCTCAAGGCCCCCAGCTCGGCCTCGAGCTTTAGTTCCTCTCCTACCGCAGAGAGGCTACGTGAGGGCCCTTATGGCGCCAGAGCGCGAGCCAGCGGCGTGCTGTTGAGCAGCGCCGTGAAGCGCGGCAGCCAGTTGCTGGCGACGAGCATCCCCACCACCACCAGGAAGCCGCCGCTCACCGCTTCCACCGAGCGCATGTGCGCCTTCAGCCCGCGCACCATGGGCGCCAGCCAGCCCAGCCCGGCCGCGAGGGCTACGAACGGCAAACCCAGGCCGAGCGAGTAGACGGCGAGCAGCGCTGTACCCTGCAGCCAACTCGTCCCGCTGCCCGCGAGCAGCAGGATGGAGGCGAGCAGTGGCCCAATGCAGGGCGTCCAGCCGGCGGCGAACACCATCCCGACCAGCAGCGACGAACCCCAGCCCGGGCGATAGCTGTCGAATGAAAAGGCGCTCAGCTGCCGCTGCAAGAAGGGCAGCCGGAACAGGCCCATCATGCTCAGGCCGAGCACGATCAACAGGATGCCGCCCGCCTGCCGGACCGCCGGCAGCAGGGCCTGGAACAGCGTGCCCAGCGTGGCGCCAATGGCCACGAAGATCAGGCTGAAACCAAGCACGAAGAACACCGCGTTAGCCACCGTGTTCCTCCGGCGCTGCTCGATCGCCGCCTCCCCAACCGCGCTGCCACCCATATAGCCCAGGTACAGCGGCACGAGCGGCAGCACGCAAGGCGAGACAAACGACAGGAGCCCGCCTCCAAACGCGATCAGCCCGCTCAAAAGCGTGAGGCTGGTGACCTGATCGAGCATCAACGTAAGGATGTCATCCTGAGGCCACAGGCCGAAGGACCTTCCGCCGCCGCGGCGGCCACGGGAAGATTCTTCGTCGCTGCGGCTCCTCAGAATGACAGTGGGGGCTAGTAGCCGCGCGAGACCTCTACCTCGTTCATCAGCGGCTCGCCGCGGCTGAAGCGGGCCATGTTTTCGACCAGCTGGTCTAGAACCGTGTCTCCAACGGGTGCGGCGCGCAGGCCGGCCAGGTGGGCGGTGACCAGCACGCGCGGGTTGGTCCAGAGCGGGCTGTCTTGCGGCAGCGGCTCCACTTCAAAGGTGTCGATGAGCGCCCCGGCGAAGCCTTCCTCGCGCAGCACCCGGTCCAGCGCCACCTCATCCACGACCTCCCCGCGGCCGACGTTGATGAGAAAGGCCTCTTTCCGAAGCAGCCCCAGCTGCTTTTCGCCGATGAGATGCTTGCGGCTCCCTCCGCCTGGCACCGCCAGGACGACAAAATCGGCTTGCCTCAGCGCGTCGTCCAGTCGTTCGGCGCCCCACACCTCGTCGGCCAGCTTGTCCGGCCGCGGTCGCATACGGACGCCCAGGATGCGCATCTCGAACGCTCGAGCCAACTTGGCCAGTGCGCGGCCGATCTCGCCGTAGCCGACAATCGCCAGCGTTTTGTCTCGAACCAGCGACGGCTGCATGTGCAGCCATTCCTTGCGCTGCTGCGCCAGCACGATCTCCTGCAAGCGCTTGGCCGCGGCCAGGATGAGCGCGATGCTGAACTCGGCTACGTAGGCATCGTGCACGTGCCGGACACGGGTCAGCGTGATGCCGCGTTCGGCGATCTCCGGCACAAGGACGCCGTCGACGCCGGCGCTCTGCGCCGCGACCCAGCGAATGGATGCATGTTCTCGCAGCAGCCGGCTCAGATGCGCGGGCGGCAGCCCCGTGGCCAGCACGGCCCCGATCTCGCCGGCTTCGTCCAGCAAGCTGCCGTCCTGGTCTACGCGCACGAATGTCACAGGCACGCCGCGCGCCGCGGCATGCTCGCCCAGCATGCCGGCGACCTTGTCGGAAATCGCAATTACGGGAGCACCCATCGCAGCCATTCTAAGCAGCGCCATCCGTCACCTTCGCTTGCCTGAGCATGACCTGGCAAGTAGATTCAAGAGGCGTGAATCTCCACCGCGCGGTCGTCCCGCTGCTCATCCTCTCCCTCACCGCGTGCGCTGGGCCTAAGCTGCCGTGGCAGCGCGAGGACCCCAGCATCGACCCGATCCACAGCGCCTACCAGGTGCTGGTCTCGAACTACGTGGACGATCCGAACCCAGTAGTTCTGCTGGAGGCAGGCTACAAGGGCGTGCTGCAGGTCCTGGCGGATGCCGGCGTGCGCGATCCCCAGCTGCAGGCGCCGGTCTGGGTTCAAGGCGTCGGCCCGAATTGGGACCGCTTTCTCAAGTCCTACAAGCAGGTCACCGACAAGTACGCCAAGAGCATCGGCTCCGACAAGCTGGAGTACGCCGCCATCAACAGCATGGCCGGCAGCCTGAAGGACTGCCAGACCCATTTCTTCGATCCCACAGCCCTCGCGGAGCGGCGCGGCGAGGTGGGCGGCCAGCAGCAGTTCGGCGGCATCGGCGTGCTGATGAAGAACATGCCCGGCCATCCCACCGTGCTGCGCGTGCTCGATGGCCCGGCCCGGAGCGTCGGGCTCAAGCCGGGTGACGAGATTGTGGCCGTTGACGGCAAGTCGGTCAGTGGCCTGACCTTCGAGCAGGTGCGCAACACGATCCGCGGCCCACAGGGCTCCACAGTCAAGGTGACTGTCAAACGCCCCGGCGAGAGCTCAACCCGCGATTTCGACGTCACTCGCGCCCAGATCCAGGCGCCCATCGTGGACGCCGCCATCCTGGGCAACTCAACCGGTTACATCCACCTCTACAGCTTCCCGCAAGGCATCCCGCAGGAAGTCGACAAGGCGCTGGCCATCTTCGAGGAGCGCGGCGTTGACAACATCGTGTTCGACGTGCGGGCCAACACCGGGGGCGACCAGCAGACCATCGTGGCGCTGATGAGCCGCTTCATTAAGGGCGGTACGGTCGAGATCCAGATCGAGCGCAACGGCCAGCGCCAGGCGTTTAACGCCGATCCCAGCCTGTACTGGAAGAACCCTAAGCCAATGGTGGTACTGGCCGACGAGGATACGCAGGCTGGCGGCGAGATGTTCGCTAAGGCCATGCAGGAGGAGGGCGGCTATCGGGTCGTTGGCGCGCCGACGGCCGGCTGCGCCGCCTCAGCCCACCTCTACGAGCTGGGCGATGGCTCCGGGCTCGAAGTCAGCATCGGCAAGATCGTGTCTGCCCGGGGCGAGGACATCAACCGTGTGGGCGTCAAGCCCGATGAGCAGATGTCATATCCGATGGAGGACCTGGCGGCTGGCCGCGACCCGCAGCTGGGCTCGGCGCTGACTATCCTGCGCTCCGGAGCAGCCGGCCTGCCGCCTGCCAACCAGGCCGGCGAGCCCAGCGCCAGCTCCGCGCCATCCGCCGGCGCGGCGCCGGACGTGCTCAAGCCGCTGACGCCGGGCAAATCGACGGCCAACCCCCCGGTGCAGATCCTGAAATAGCTGCTGTCATCCTGAGGCCGGTGGGCCGAAGGACCTTCCGCCGTGGCGGCAACCCCGAAGATTCCTCGTGTGCGGCCTGCGGCTCAGAATGACATGGCCCTAACCCCTACTTCACCAGCGCCGCCGCCCGCTGGGCGTAGACGTTGCTGTAGGTGTCCTGCAAGTTGATGTTGGCCGCCTTGACTTTGGGATCGAAGTTGGCCAGCACCTTCTGCACGGTGGCCGGCCCATCCTGAGGGACCAGGCCGTCCTTCGAGAACAGGCTCATGCTGTCCGTCAGCGCCTGCAACGTCAGGTTCTTATCGCCGCCCAAGAACTCCTGCGGCATCTTGGCCGCAATCTCGTCAGGCTTGTGGGTCTGAATGTAGGCCAGCGTCTTGACACCGGCATTGGCCAGGTGCTGGACGGTGTTGGGGTACTTCTTGATCCAATCGGTTTGGGCGTAGTAGCCACCGGCCGGGTATGTGCCGCCGAACACCTCCTGGGTGCCCTTCTGTGTGCGCGTGTCGTACATGATCACCGCATCGCCGGTCTGGACGAGCTGCGTGGCGGCCGGATCCACGGTCACCTCGGCATCGACCTGGTGGTTCTTGATGGCCGCGATGGCGGTTTGGCCGGTGCCCACGCCCACGATGCTGAAGTCGTTGGGCGAGATGTTGCTCTGGCTGGCCAGGTAGTTGACCATGTAGTGGGTCGACGACCCGGGTGCGGTCACACCCACTTTTTTGCCCTTCAGGTCGGCGAAGCTCTTGATGCTGCCGGCCTTCTGTTTGTCAACCAGGAGCACCAGGGCGGGGTAGTTGTCGAATAGCGTGAAAGTCTGGATGAACTTGCCCTGCGGCTGCAGCGAGATGCTGTGGTCGTAGAAGCCGGTGACCACGTCGGCGCTGCCGCCCAGCATGGCCTCCTCGGCCTTGGCGCCGCCGGAGAAGTCCTGGATGTCGACGTCCAGCCCCTCGTCCTTGTAGTAGTTGAGTTGCTTGGCGAGGGTGGCCGGCCAGTAGATGAACTGGCTGGCGCCGCCGATGGCCATGGTCAGCTTGGCCTTCTCCGGCGGGCCGACCTGCCCGCCGGCGGCCGCCGAGGCGCTGCCGGCCGGCTTGGCTGAGGCAGATGCCGCTGCCGCACCGGATGCGGCCGGCTTGGCGCTGGCCGAAGTGGCGGCCGATGGCTTGGCCGCGGCGCTGGCCGGCGCCGGGGCGGCGCTGCTTGGCGCTGGGCTGGCAGCGCCTCCGCACGCGGCCAGCAGCAGGCCGCTGACCGCCAAAAATGACAGAAATCGAATCGAGCGCATTGAAGAGACCTCCTTACGGCACGATCTTGCCAGATGTCGGCTTCCACACAAGCAGCCGGTTCTCCACCGCCGTGAGCCCGAAGTCGATGACGATCACCACCACCGCCAGCACCAGCATCCCGCTGAAGACGCCGGTGCTGTCGAACGTGCCCTCCGCCAGCTGGATCACGTAGCCCAGGCCTTTCGAGGAGCCCAGGTACTCGCCCACCACCGCGCCCACGAGCGCAAAGCCAACCGAGGTGTGCAGGCTGGACAGGATCCAGGTGACCGCCGAGGGCAGCAGCACGTGCCGCGTCAGCGCCGCCTGGCGCGCGCCGAGCACGCGGGCATTGTTGATGATGTTCGGATCGACCTCCAGGATGCCCTGGTAGGTGTTGAAGAACACGATGAAGAACACCAGGGTGACGCCCAGCGCGACTTTCGACCACAGCCCCAGCCCCAGCCATAAGGCGAAGATCGGCGCCAGCACCACGCGCGGCAGCGCGTTGGCCATGCGGATGTAGGGATTCATCACGTCGGATAGTGTCTTGCTCCGCGCCAGAGCGAAGCCCACTGCCACGCCCAGCACTGCGCCGATCACGAATGAGAGTGCCGTCTCGAGCAGGGTGATGCCGATATGCGGGTAGATGTAGCCGGTCCCGAACCACTGCCCCACCTTCTCCAGCACCAGCAGCGGGTTGCTGAAGAAGAACGGGTCAGCGATCTTGGTGCTGGTCAGCCCATACCAGGCGCCGATCAGCAGCACAGCCGTGGCGATGCGCCACACCGTCACCCACCGCCGCCGCCGTGCCTCCCGCGCCCGCGCCTCGGCCACGGGAGCAGCGAGTTCGTGGCCGGCCGGCTGATAAGTAGCGGCGTCCGTCGCGGCGCTCACGGCGGGTCCCTCACCTAGCCTCTCCCACCGCGGTGGGAGAGGAACCGCCTGTGGCCTGGAGATAGCTCGCCATTACCTCGTCCCGCAGGTCCTGCCAGATACGCTCGTACAGCTCCGAGAAGCGGCGGTTGAACTTGATCTCCTGCACGTTGCGCGGCCGCGGCAGATCGATGGCGAACTCCGACTTGACCCTGGCTTCCGGCCCAGCGGTGAACAGGACCACCCGATCCGACAGGGCGATGGCCTCTTCCAGGTCGTGCGTGACGAATACCACCGTCTTGCGATACTCGCTCCACAGGCC
>DATGVV010000407.1:0-10745 GCA_035299885.1 Chloroflexota bacterium
GGTTGTCGAGAGTGTCCGCGTCAGCCTCACCACGCAGAATCGAGTGGTGATCCTGAAGGACAAGACCACCGAGCGCTACCTCTTGATTTGGATCGGCCCGCTGGAGGCCTGGGCGATTGCCAGCGCCGTGGCCGGCGTGCCGCCAGCCAGGCCCTGCACCCACGACCTGGTCAAGTCCGTGGTCGACGAGCTGGGCGCCAAAGTCACCCAAGTAATCGTCAACGACCTGCGTGAAGAGACCTTCTTCGCGCGCATCATCATGGACAGCAGCGGCCGCCACATCGAGATCGACTCGCGGCCCAGCGATGCCATCGCCGTGGCGGTGCGCGTGAAGGCGCCCATCTACGTCGAAGAGACCGTGCTGAACAGCGCCGGCGTGACGCCCGACACCGAGGAGGCGCCTACCCAGGAGGCCACGCCCGTCGAGAAGATGGACCTGGAGAAGCTCAGCGCGTTCAAGGACCTCATCAACGGCCTTGACACGCTCGACGATCTCGGCAAGCCCAAGTCGTCTTCGTAACTGACGGCTGACACCTGATGGCTGATAGCTACGCTCCGGAGGAGCGGCTGCTCAAGCGCGTCATCGCGCGCTTACGCTGCTCGAGCTGCCACCGTCAGCACGCCGCCGAGAACGTCAGCGTTATGGGCAAGTACGACGCCGTGTGGATCGTCGGCGTCGATTGCGACGGCTGCCAGCAGGCGGGCATGTTCGTGGTATCCATGCGCAAGGACAGCTCGCTCGAGCGCGTCAGCGACCTGACGGAGGAAGAGCAGGAGAAGTTCCTGGTTGCCCGCTCGGTGGACGACGGCGATGTGGAGTCTGTGCGCGACTTCCTCAAGGACTTCAAGGGCAATTTCTCGTCCATGTTGGGGCAGGCGGATGATTAACCGCTACGACGTGATCGTGGTCGGGGCGGGGCACGCCGGCTGCGAGGCGGCATTGGCGGCGGCGCGCATGGGCCGCCGGACGCTGCTCCTGACCCTCAAGCTGGACAGCATCGCCCTGATGCCCTGTAATCCATCCATCGGTGGTCCGGCCAAAGGCCACCTGGTGCGCGAGATCGACGCCCTGGGAGGCCAGATGGCGCGCACCACGGACGACACATACATCCAGATCCGGATGCTCAACACGGGCAAGGGTCCGGCCGTCCAGGCGCTCCGCGCCCAGTCCGATAAGCGCCAGTACGCGCTCTCCATGCGCCGTACGCTCGAGGCCCAGCCCAACCTGGATCTCGTGGAGGCTGAGGTCGTCGGCTTGCTGGCAGAATCCCCTCTCCCGCCGCGACGGGAGAGGGCGAGGGTGAGGGAACCTCGCATCACCGGCGTCGAAACGTCCGACGGCAGCCACTACCTGGCTCCGGCCGTCATCCTGACAACCGGCACCTTCCTGAACGGCAAGCTCATCCGCGGCGAGCACAGCGAGCCTGGCGGGCGCCGCGACGAGCCGCCCTCGCTGCCGCTAACCGACAGCCTGCGCAGCCTGGGCCTGGCCCTCGGCCGCCTCAAGACCGGTACCCCGCCGCGGGTCGACAGCCGAACCGTCGATTACGAGCTGGCGGCGATGCAGCCGGGCGATACCGATCGGCCGCTGTATTTCAGCTTCGCCAACGCGGACCGCTCGGCGATGACCGATCAGCTGCCCTGCCACCTGGTGACGACCACCGCGGAGACCCACCGCATCATTCGCGACAACCTGCACCGGGCGCCGATGTTCAACGGCACCATCACCGGCGTGGGCCCGCGCTATTGCCCCTCGATTGAGGATAAGGTCGTGCGTTTTGCCGACAAGTCCTCGCACCAGCTGTTTCTCGAGCCTGAGGGGCGGGACAGCCTGGAGGTGTACGTCCAGGGCGCCAACACCAGCCTGCCCGAGGACGTGCAGCTGGCCATGCTGCGCAGCATCCCGGCCCTAGGCCACTGCGAGATGATTCGGCTGGGCTACGCCGTCGAGTACGACTACGTGCTCACCAACCAGATTGACGTCTCCATGGAGAGCAAGCCCATCCGAGGCTTGTTCCTGGCGGGCCAGATCAATGGCACCACCGGCTACGAAGAGGCTGCCGCCCAGGGCCTGGTGGCAGGCATCAACGCGGCGCTTCGTGCCTGGGACGAGCCCGCCATCGGGCTGTCCCGCGGCAGCTCCTACATCGGCGTCATGCTAGACGACCTGTGCACCAAAGAGTTGACGGAGCCCTACCGGCTGTTCACGTCGCGCGCCGAGTACCGCCTGCTGTTGCGCCAGGACAACGCCGATCTGCGGCTGTCCGCGCTAGGGCACGAGCTGGGCTTGATCTCGGACGAGCAGTTCGAGCGCGTAGAGGCCAAGCGCTCCGGCGTTGCCGAGGCGTTGGGCTCCCTGCGCTCCAGCTTCCTGACACCCACCGCTGCCGTCAACCAGGCGCTCATCCAAGCCGGCCAGGCGCCGCTGTCGAAACAGATGAGCGCGCTCGATCTGCTGCGCCGGCCGGACATGACCTACGACCTGATCGCCCGGCTGGCAGATCAGCCGGAGCTGCCGCCGGATGTCCTGGAGCAGGTGGATGTCGAGGCTAAGTACGAAGGCTACATCGCCAAGCAGCACGCCGAGGTCGAGCGCAGCCAGAAGCTCGAATCGCGGCCCATCCCGCCTGATTTCGACTACGACGCCGTTTCGGGCTTGCGGACGGAGGCGCGCCTGCGCCTCACGCAGTTCCGGCCCACCACCCTCGGCCAGGCCGGCCGTCTTTACGGCGTCAACCCGGCAGACGTGGCCATCCTGATGGTCCGCCTCAGCAAGGCCGAAGCAGCGTCAGCAGCGGCCTAAGCCGCTTCTCAGCTCTTGATGACGTTGTGCACGGGCGCGACCTGCGGCTGCCCGGGGTCGAGGCCGATCTCCTGCATGATAGGCATGAGGGTCTGCCCGAAGCGCTCGAAGGCCTCCTGTGATTCCCAGATGTCAACGACTTTGAGGTTGTTGCCTTCGCCGAAGCAGACGTGATGTAAGCGTCCCGGCGGGGATCCCGCGCCGGCCGCCTGCAGCCGGCGGATGGCTTCGTCGTACTGCTGCGCGTTCATGGATGCTGGGCTGAAGCTGAAACACAGGGCCATGGTCCTCTCCTCTGAAAAGATGTCGCTCACTATACGCCCAGCGGCGCGGCATCAGTTCACCGGGCTGAGGAACTATTCCGCTTCCTTCTCGCCGTCCTCGCTCCTGTTGTCGTAGCCAACGGTGCTGATGGAGGACACTTTGTCGCCCGGCCGGAGGTCCATGACCGTCACGCCCTGGGCGAGGCGGCCAGTTTGGCGGATGGTCTCGACCACCGTGCGGATGACGGTGCCGTCCTTGGTGATGAGCATCAGCTCATCCTCGAGATCGACCACGCGCATGCCGGCCAGCTTGCGGCCTTTGGCGCGCAGCTCCATGGTGAATACGCCCTGCACGCCGCGGCCGGTCGTCCGGTACTCCTCGATCGGCGTGCGCTTGCCGAAGCCGTCCTCGGTGATGGTCAGCATCTCCGCGCCAGGTCGAACCACGTCCATGCCCACCGCTTCGTCGCCGGACTGGAGCTTGATGCCGCGCACGCCACCCGAAGCCCGTGAGGCCGAGCGCAGTGTGGTTTCTGAGAAGCGCGCCGCCAGGCCGTTCTTGCTGGCGACGATCACGTCGCCCTTTTCGTGGATGGCGCGCACGAACAGCAGGTCGTCGCCCGGTTCGATGTCGTAGGCGATCAAGCCGGCCCGGCGCACGCTGGAGAACTCCTTGATGGCCGTCTTCTTGATCTCGCCCTTGCGGGTGGCCAGCACCATGTAGTTGCCCGCTTCCTCGAAGTTGCGGACGCTCACCAGGGCCGTTACCCGCTCCTTGGGTTCGATGTTGATCAGGTTGATGACCGGCGTGCCCTTGGCGGTGCGGCTCGAGTCCGGGACCTCGTGCGCCTTCAGCTTGAACACGCGGCCGCGATCCGTGAAGAACAGGACACTGTCGTGCGTGCGGCAGACCACAAGCTGGGACACCACGTCCTCTTCGCGGGTGATCATGCCGGTAATGCCCTTGCCGCCACGGCGCTGCACGCGATAGGTGCTGCTGGGCACTCGCTTGATGTAGCCGCGGGTAGTGATGGTGACCGCCACCTCCTCGTCGGCAATCAGGTCCTCGTCGGTCAGCTCGGCCTTCTCGTCGGGCAGGATGTTCGTGCGCCGCTCGTCGCCGAACTTCTTTTTCAGCTCGGTCAGCTCGTCCTTGATGACCTGGTCGATCTTGCGCGGGTTGGCCAGCAGGTCCTCCAGGAAGGCGATGTGCTTGATGACCTCGGCGTACTCGTCGGTAATCTTCTTGCGCTCCAGGGCAGCCAGGCGCCGAAGCTGCATGTCCAGAACCGCTCGCGCCTGCAGCTCGGACAGGGTGAACCGTGACTGTAGTGCGGTCTGCGCGGCCTCGCTGGAATCCGACTCGCGGATGGTCTTGATGGCTGCGTCGAGGTTGTCGAGCGCGATCTTGAAGCCTTCCAGGATGTGGGCCCGGGCGCGCGCCTTCTCCAGGTCGAATTTGGTGCGCCGGGTGACCACGCTCTGGCGATGCAGGATGTACTCGCGCAGGAAGCGCTTGAGCGACAGGAGCTGCGGCTCGTTGTGGACCAGCGCCAGCATGTTCATGCCAAAGGTGCTCTGCATGGCGCTGTGCTTGTAGAGCTGGTTGAGGACCGAGCGTGGGTTGGCGTCGCGCTTCAGCTCGAACACGACGCGCATGCCGTCGCGATCGGACTCGTCGCGCAGGTCGGAGATGCCCTCGATCTTCTTCTCGCGCACCATGTCGGCGATGCGCTCGATCATCTGCGCCTTATTAACCTGGTAGGGCAGCTCCTTGACTACGATCTGATAGCGCTCGGCCGTCATCTCCTCGATGAAGGCCTTGGCGCGCACGATCACGCGGCCCCGGCCATGGGTATAGCCCAGACGCACGCCTTCCATGCCGATGATGGTCCCGCCGGTGGGGAAGTCGGGGCCTTTAATGAACTCGAACAGCTTATCGAGCTCGGCCTCGGGGTTGTCGATCAGGAACGTGATGGCGTCCACCACCTCGCGGAGGTTGTGGGGTGGGATGTTGGTGGCCATGCCCACCGCAATGCCGGAGGCGCCATTGAGCAGCAGGTTGGGCAGCAGCGCGGGCAGGACGGTCGGCTCCTTCTTCTCCCCATCGAAGTTGTCGATGAAGTCGACGGTGTCCTTGTCCAGGTCGTCGAGCAGCATGTTGGCGATCAGCTGCAGCCGGGATTCGGTGTAACGCATGGCCGCCGGCGGATCGCCGTCAACCGAGCCGAAGTTGCCCTGGCCGTCTACCAGCGGGTAGCGCAGCGCCCAGGGCTGCGCCAGGCGCACCAGGGCGTCGTACACAGCCACGTCGCCGTGCGGGTGGTAGAACTTCAGCACCTCGCCGACTGAGCTGGCGCACTTGCGGTACTTGGTCCCGGCCGTCATGCCCATCTCGTTCATGGCGTACAGGATTCGACGGTGGACGGGCTTGAGGCCATCGCGCACGTCGGGCAGCGCGCGCGCCACGATCACGCTCATGGCGTAATCGAGATAGGCGGAGCGCATCTCCTGGTCGATGCGTACGTCTCGGTAGCGGGTTAAATCTTCTGCCACGACAGTATGATTATAGCTTCCAGCAAGCGCCCGGCTGCTTCATGCCTACATGTCATTCTGAGGAGCCGCGGCGACGAAGAATCTTTCCGTTTGACGCTAGAAGATGCTTCGCTTCGCTCAGCATGACATGCGAAAATCGGCCACGCGTGCCCGTCGAGTACAAGTACATCTCCGCCGATAACCACTTGGACCTGCTATGGGTGCCCAAAAACGCCTGGCAGGACCGTGTGGCGGCGCGCTTCAAGGACGCGGCGCCGAAGGTGGTGGAGACCGAAAACGGCACCTTCTGGGAATGGGAAGGCAAGCTGCGCGGCCCGTCGGCGGATGGCCGCGACAACGCCAAGCACCGCCAGCACTTCGCCAACATGGGCGTGCAGACGCCGGAAGGCTCGCTGCCCCCGTCCGATCCCAAGGTGTTCCTGGAGCACATGGACATGGCCGGCATCTACTCGGCCGTGATCTACGGCTTCACCCGCAAGCCCAACTTCGCCGACCCCGAGCTGTGGCGGGAGTGCTACCGCGCCTACAACGATTTCTTGCTGGACTTCGACAGCTACGCCCCGGAGCGCATCCTGGCGCCGCCCCAAATCCCGGTCAAGTTCCCCGAGGATGCCGGGGCGGAGTTTGAGCGCGTGGTCCAGCGGGGTGCGAAGGCGGTGGAGTTCGTGGTGTTCGATGCGGCTAAGCCGATCATCGATCCAGTGTGGGAGCCTCTGTGGGCGGCCGCGGAAGAGGCTGATGTACCGATCTGCTGCCACATCGGCGATGGCGCCGGCGTGCCCTACCCGATCAACGAGCGAGGCGCACTGTTTGCGCATTTCTCCGTCTCGCCCTTCGCAGTTGCCAAGGCCATCCCAGAGTTCATCTTTGGCGGTGTGCTGGAGCGGCATCCCAAGCTGCGCTTGTCGTTTGTGGAGTGCCGCATCGGCTGGCTGCCGTTCCTGATCTACTGGATGGACCGCCAGGTCGACCCGCGGGCCCACCGGGAGCCCGATCCCTACGTCAAGCTGAGCCTGATCCCCAGCGAGTACGTCAAACGCCAGATGACGTTCACCTTCGAGGACGACATGATCGGCGCCCGCCTGCTGGACCAGGACTGGGCCTACATTGGCGACAGCGCCATCTGGGGCGCGGACTACCCCCACGGCCAGGGCGTCTGGCCCAATCCCGAGCCGACCATGGCCGAGCTCTTCGCCGGCAAAGACCCCGCCCTCCAACGCGAGATCACTTTCGACCGCGCCGCCCGCTTCTTCAACATTCGCATCCCCTCTCCCGCCGCCGCGGGAGAGGGCTAGGGTGAGGGAACCTTGCGCAAGCAAGTCCTTGTCGAGGACGAGCGCGGCCGCGGCTTCGCCGCGGTCCTAAAATACGGCCCCTACCTGTTCCTCAGTGGCTCCGAGGGTCACCGTGATCTCGATACCGAGCAGATCAACCCCGACCTGGCCGGCAAGGCTCTGGAGCAATGCCGTAACTCCTATGGCCGCATCCAGCGGCGCCTGGACGAGGCTGGCTATCCCAACAGCGCCGTCTGGATCCAGAACTTCACCAGCGGCCAGGAGTGGCGGCTCCAGCGCATGGCCCTGTGGCCCGAGTACTTCGGCCACAAAGAGCACGGCCTGGCGGTCAGCTTCGGCGCCCAGGCCAAAATGTGGGGCCTGAACATGATCACTACGGTGGCCATGGCCATCACGCCCGAGTTGGAGCGCGATGCTATTGTCCCCCAGCCGGAGCTCGGCCGGGCCGGGCGAGTCGTCAGAGCCGGCCCCTTTGTGTTCGTCATTGGCGTGCGCGGCACCTATGCCGGCGCGCCCGAGGAGACACCTGCGGCTTTTGGCGCCCAGCTCCGCAACTGCTGGGCGGCACTCGAGGGCCACGTGACCGCCGCCGGCTCCAGGCTCGACGACTTCGTGCGCGTGGATGCTTGTATTCGCAACATCAATTGCCTGCCTGAGTACCGCTCCAACTCGCCCGGTCTCGTGGCCGCCCAGTACGTCGTCGGCATGCCCATGGGTGCCCGCGGCGAGCAGGAGATCGGTGGCATTGCCCTCACGCCCGGCGAGTCGAAGGACGTGCGCGATGGCGCAGTTCGCGCCGGCGGCTTGGTCTTCATCTCCGCCTGCAAGGGGGTCGACGGCGGCCCCTGCGGCGACCGCGCCGGCCAGACCCACCATGCCCTCAGCCAGCTGGCTGCGCGGCTGCGCCTGTTCGACCTTGGCCTGGACGGCGTCCTCCGGCTGGACGTGTTCCTACGCGACGTCTATTTCGAAGACGCCTGCCTTGCCATCCTGCACGAGGCCTTCGGCGCGAATATGCCCGCGCTCACGTTTATTGGCGCCGAGCTCGAGAATAGTGGCGAGGTCGAGCTAGCGGCCATCGCCGGCGCGGCCTGATGGGCGCGCGGTCCATTCCCGCCCAGCTCCTGCTCGATCACATCCAATCCTGCCAGATCACCCATGTGCTGACGGTGCCCGACACGCACCAGAAAACGCTGCTGGCCCTGCTTGCCGCGCGAGACCAGCCACGGCTGCTGACGGTCTGCACCGAGGATGAGGCGGTCGGCATCAACCTGGGTCTGTACGCCGGCGGGCAGCGGCCGATGCTGCTCATCCAGAACAACGGCCTGTATGCCTGCCTGAACGCGATTAAGGCGCTGAGCCTCGACGCCCAGGTGCCCTTGCTGATGCTCATCGGCGAGTTCGGCCGGGACGTCTCGCTGCCATCCCGCGAGAACAAGCTACGTGCTGTGCGCCTGTTGACGCCCACCCTCGACACGTGGGGTATCCCCCACTACCAATTGGAGGGTCCGGACGACGCCGGCTGCCTTGTCGAGGCTTACCAGCGTGCCGAAGCTCAGTGTGGCCCCGTGGCCGTGATCGTCGGAGCGCCGACTACGTAATGGAGCGCCTAGAGGCCATTCAGGTTTTGGCTGAATGCCGCAATCAAGCGCTATCCGTGGCTATCATGCAGGCCTGCGCGCCGTGGCACGACGCCGGCCAGGCCGACGCCTTCCACGTCGACGCCCAGGGCTGCATGGGCAGCGCCTCCTCGATTGCTCTTGGCCTCGCTGTAGCCCAGCCCGATCGCAAGGTGCTGGTACTCGACGGCGACGGCAGCCTGCTCATGCAGCTGGGGTCGCTCGTCACAGTCGCCGCGGCTGCGCCGGCCAACCTCTACCACTTCGTGTTCGACAACGGCGTGCATCAGTCCTCCGGCAATCAGACGGTGCCTGGAGCTGGCAAGTTCAACTTTGTCCAGCTCGCGTTGGCTGCGGGCTACGCGAGCGCGTGCAGCTTCTCGGACGCGGCTGAGATGCGAGCTGAACTGCCTCGGCTCGTGGCGAGCACAGGCCCGGTTCTCATCCGGCTGGAAATCGCGCGGGAGAACACGCACCCGCGCTGGCCCAAGGCCAAGATGGCCGACCAGGTGCAGGCCATGAGGTCCGCGCTCCGCAGCTAGCCAAGCAAGCTGCTGGGGCTGTAGAATGCTCGCCATGAACCGAGTGCGCCTGCCTCTGTGCGCAGCCGCGCTGATGCTGCTGCAGTCGTGTGGCGGGGCCACGGCTCCCGTCAGCACTGCGCCGGCGCCCGCCAGCTCGGCCTCCAAACCGGCCGAAGCGAGCGCGGCGCTGGCCAAACCGGCCGCCAGCGCCAGCAGCGCGGCCAAGGCGGCCTCCTCGGGCCTGACCAAGATCGTTGCCTCCTACAGCAACATCTTCGCCGTCTATCTGCCTCTGTGGCTGGCTAAGGACACGGGTCAATTCGAGAAGAATGGGCTGGACGTCGAGACGACGCTCATCGAAAGCATCAAAGGCGTGCCGGCCCTGCTTTCGGGCGAGGTCCAGTTCGCGGCCATTGGCGGCCCGGAGCAGCTTGCCTCCGCGGCTAACGGTGGCGACGTCGCCGTCATTACGGTCGACCAGCCCACCAGCGCCTACGTCCTGATGGGACCGGCCAGCATGAAGACGGTCCCGGACCTCAAGGGCAAGAAGTTGGGCATCAGCAGCATTGGCGGCGCGGCCGACATCAGCACCCGCCTCGCGCTGCTGAAATTCGGCCTGGATCCGGACAAAGACGTGACTATCGTGCCCGTCGGCTCGCTGACCAACCGCCTGGCGGCGCTCATCAATGGCGCTACGGATGCCGGCATCGCCCAGGTGCCAGAGACGCTGCAGCTCGAGGACAAAGGCTTCCGCACTCTGGTCGACCTGAGCCAGACGGATCTGCCCGGCGTGGGCGGCGGCGTGATCACGCGCCGCTCGTATACCCAAGATCACCGCGACGTGGTGCAGCGCTACGTCGACGCCCATATTGCCGCCGTGCGCATCGCCAAGACCGACCGCGCGCGGACCATCGCGACGCTCAAGAAGTACATGAAGATCGACGACGAGAAGCAGCTGAACGCAACCTATGAGTTCTACGCCGTCAAGTACCTGCCGGCGCTGCCCGCGCCGCGCCCGGACGATTTCGTAGGCGCCCAGCAGATCATGGGCGCCAAGGACGACAAGGTTCGGAACTACAATCGCGCCAACTTCATTGACGACTCATTCGTGAAGAGCGCCGCGGCGCGCGGGCTCGATAAAGCCTAGGAGGACTGACATGGCACGCATCAAGCACGTCGCCTACATCGTGGAAGACCTGGAGAAGACAGGCGCCTTCTTCGAAGACTTGGTCGGCTTCCGCCGCGCCGGTCACATCCGCCGCGCCGGCAACTATCCCGGCAGCGCCCTGGACCTGACCGACGGTGAGATCAATCTCACGCTGCTGTGCCCCGATCCCGATGTCGAGCGCAGACCCTGGGCCTACGGCACCTTCGGCCCCAACCACATCGGGATCGAGACCGACCGCGCCGCCGAGATCCACACCAAGCTCGAGCAAGCCGGCGTGGAACTCTATGCCGACGGTGCCCGCGAACGCGGCTTCTTCAAGTTCAAAGACCCCAACGGCGTGGAGATCGACATCTCGCCGCCAGGTAGGTGGCGAATCAGGCCGTCGTAGGCTGCTGTTCGCCCGCGGTTACCGTCACGCGCACGTCTTTGCCGCCGGCGGCGGTGTCGGGACAGGCGCTCAGGGCGACCAGGCAGTCCATCAGCGCCAGCAGCCCGAGGCGGCCGTTGTGGGGACGGA
>DATGVV010000408.1:0-4621 GCA_035299885.1 Chloroflexota bacterium
TTATCGAGCAGGCACCATTCCTCGCCGGAGCCGGCCGGCGTGAAGGCGCCTCGGGCGAGAACGCGCTCCTGCTCTAGTGCCTCGAGATCGGGCAACGGGTCGAAGCCGTAGCGCGCCTGAATGGCGCTGGGTGAGAACGGCCCGTGATTGGCCGCGAAGCGGCGAACTAGGTCCTGGCGGCTCGTCCCGGAGCTCCTCAAGGCCTCCTCGAACCAGCCGGCGTATTCAGCCGGGAGGTGGTGGGACCCCTCACCTAGCCTCTCCCACTGCGATGGGAGAGGAACTATTTGGCTTGTCGCCAGCAGTTCGCCCAAAATCGGCGCAGCCTCGCCCTCCACGCGCTCGGCGACCTCGGGCTCCGTGAGGTCGACCAGGCGCAGGAACACCTCCATCAGCTCGTCGGCGGATTCGGCTTTCCAGCCGGGCAGCGTGCGCTGCAGCCGGCCCTCGAGCTGGGCGATGGCCCCCGGCTCCAGCAGGTCGCGCACGGCGTTGGCGTCCAGCACCTCCGCCAGCAGGTCGCGGTTGAGGCTGAGCATGGCGCTCTTGCGCTCCGCGCGGGGCGCGTCTGTGCCATACAGGAAGGCCACCGCGAAGCTGAACAGCATCTCGGCGGCGAAGGGTGAGGCGAACGGGGTCTCGACCTCCAGCACCTCGATCTGGCCGGCCTCGATCTCATCCAGCACCTGCCGCAGGTGCGGCACGTCCAGCACCTCCTGCAGGCACTCCCGATAGGTCTCGATGATCATTGGGAAGTCCTCGTAGCGCCGGGCCACCTGGAGCAGGTCGGCCGCCTTGATGCGCTGCAGCCACAGCGGCGTGCGGCGGCCGGGACTCTGCCGCGGCAGCAGCAGCGCTCGGGCGGCGTTCTGGCGAAATATGGTCCCGAACATGGCCGATTCGCCAACCTCAGACACGATCAAGTCCTCGGCGTTGCCAGCGTTCACCTGGCGCAGCAGGTCAGAGGGCGGTTGGGCTTCGGCCGGGAAGCGGAACACGATCCCGTCGTCGGTGTACAGCCGCTCCACGTCCATGCCCGTGCTCTCGCGGATGCGCGCCGACAGCGCGAACGCCAGCGCGCCGTTCACCCGCCCGCCAAACGGCGAGTGGACCACGACCCGCGGTTCGCCCAGCTCATCGGCAAAGCGTTCGACGATGATCCTGTTCCGGGTGGGCAGCGTGCCCAGCGCGTCCTTCTGCTCCTGCAGGAACTCGATCAAATTATCGGCGGCGGCCCGGTCCAGGCTGTACTCGGCCTCCAGCCAGTCAGGGGAAATCCCCTTCTCGAAGGCCTCCAGGAACTGCCCCACGGTCTCGCCCAGCTCGAATGGGCGGCCCAGACCCTCGCCGTGCCAGAACGGCAGTTGGGCCGGGCCTGGCGGCGCCGGTGACACCAGCACCCGATCGTGGCCAATGGCCTGGATGCGCCAGTTGGCGTTCCCCAGCGTGAACGTCTGACCCACGCGCGACTCGTACACCATCTCCTCATCCAGCTCGCCCAGCTTGAGCATGCTGTCCGCCAGGTAGACGCCGTAGTAGCCCCGGTCCGGGATCGTCCCTCCGTTGATGATCGCCAGCATGCGGCTGCCGTCGCGCGCCCGGATGCGGTCGCTCTGGCGATCCCAGGCGATGCGCGGCCGCAGCTCGCCGAATTCGTGCGACGGGTAGCGGCCGGACAGCATCTCCAGCACGCTATCCAGCGCTGCCCGGCTCAGCTCCTGATACGGATAGGCGCGCTTGACCACCTCGAACAGCTCCGGCACCGCCCACTCGCCCTCGGCCGACATGGCGCACACCTGCTGCGCCAGCACGTCGAGGCAGTTCCGCGGCACCCGCGTCTCCTCCACGTTCGCCTCGCGCATCTCGTGCGCAACCACGGCCGACTCCAGCACGTCGGAGCGGAAGACCGGCAGCATCCGCCCGACCGCTATCTCATCCAGCCGGTGCCCGGCGCGGCCGACGCGCTGCAGGCCCCGAGAAACGGCTTTGGGGGAGCCGATCTGCAGCACCAGGTCGATGCTGCCCATGTCGATGCCCAACTCCAGGCTGGAAGTCGCCACGATGGCCGGGATGTCGCCGCGCTTGAGCGCTTCCTCGGCTTCGAGCCGCTTCTCTTTGGACAAGCTGCCGTGATGGGTGCGGGCCACCTCCTCGCCGGCCAGGTCGTTGAGGTTAGCCGTCACGCGCTCGGCCACTCCCCGGTTGTTGACGAAGATGAGGGTCGTTTTCGGCGGCGGCCGGTCATCCACGCCGTTGCGCATGTAGTCCAGCACGCGCTGGTAGACGCCGTTCCACGCGGAGTGGTCGGGCAGGTCTTTGAACGTCTGCACCGGCGAGACGACGCTCAGGTCCAGGGCTTTGCGCGCACCCGCGTCTACAATGTTGACCTCGCGCCCGGCGCCCCCCAAGAAGTTGGCGATTTCCGACAATGGCCGCTGCGTGGCCGACAGGCCGATGCGAACAAAGGAAGGATCTCCGACGAGCGCTTCCAGCCGTTCAACCGACAGCGCCAGGTGGACGCCTCGCTTCGTCCCTGCCACGGCGTGGATCTCGTCCAGGATGAGGTAGCGGACGGTCTTGAGCATCTGCCGCGCGCGCTGAGACGTCAGCAGCAGGTACAGCGACTCCGGCGTGGTGATGAGGATGTGCGGCGGCCGGCGTAGCATGCTGCTCCGATCCGACGTGCGTGTGTCGCCGGTGCGGACCGCCTTGCGCACGTCCGGCAGCTCGAGCCCGAGCTCGGCCGCTTTGGCGGCGATGCCGGCCAGCGGCTGGTCCAGGTTCTTCTCGACGTCGTAGTTGAGGGCCTTGAGCGGCGAGACGTACAGAACTTGCACGCCCTGGGCCAGCTCGAGGTACAGCTGGTTGAGGCACCACAGGAACGCCGCCAACGTCTTGCCGGAGCCAGTGGGCGCCAGGATCAGCGTGTGCTTGCCGGCGGCAATCGATGGCCAGCCCAGCCGCTGCGGTGGACTTGCGTCCCTGAACTGCTCCCGAAACCAGCCGGCTACCGCCGGATGGAACGCCGCCAGCGGGTCGTCTGCTGTTCCTCTCCCACATTCGCCGTCCGCGTAGGACAGGGAGAGGCTAGGTGAGGGCACCCCCGTATCATACTACTGCACAGGTGGGCAGTACGTACAATCGAACGGTGAGCAGGCTTGAGTGGCTCCAGCGCATCGTTCGTGGCGAGGAGGAGCATCCGCCGGTGGCCAAGCTGATCGGCTTCCGGCTGGTGGAGGTGGAACGGGGCCGGGCGGTAATCGAGTTCGAGGTCCAGCCACGCCACTGGAACCCGCAGGGCACGCTGCACGGCGGCATCACCTGTGACATCGCCGACGCGGCCATGGGCATGGCCTACGCCAGCACGATCACCGACGACACGGCCAGCTTCACGACCATCGAGCTGAAGATCAACTACCTGCGCCCCGCGCGCTCCGGCCTGCTGAAGGCCACCGGTTACGTGGTGAAAGCCGGCCGCACCGTCGGCCTCACCGAATGCGACGTCCACGACGCCGAAGGCAACCTCATGGCCCGCGCCTCCAGCACCCTGATGACCCTTCGCTCAATGTCATCCTGAGCGAAGCGAAGGACCTTCCTCGTTGGCCTGCGGGCAAGGTTCTTCGTCGCGGCTCAGAATGACACCTAGTCTCCGCTCGCCAGCGCCGACTCCAGGATGGTCCTGGCCATCGGCGCGGCCTGGTCGAAGCCCTCGCCTTTGTGCTCGCGGATGACCGTCACCAGGTAGCGCGGCTGGTTGGCCGGCGCGAAGGCCGTGAACCAGGCGTCCGGTGCGCCGCTGCCTGTTTCGGCGGTGCCCGTCTTGCCGGCAACCTGCACGTTGGGGATGCGCGCCAGCTGCCCCGAGCCGTGCTCCACCACCTCCACCATCATCTGCCGCACCTCGCCGGCTACCCTGCCGTCGATCGGCGTCCCCAGGCTGCCACCGCCGAAATCGGCCACACCCTGACCTGCGCGCGTCGTCTGGCGAATGACCACGTGCGGCTGGGGCGTGTTCCCGCCATTCGCGATGGCCGCCGTGATGAGCGCCATCTGCAGCGGGGTCACTGCCAGCTGGCCTTGGCCGTAGGCTGTGTTGGCCAGCAGCACGCGCGACAGTTCGGCGCCGGGATCGTGCAGCCGGCTCGTGCTGACCGGCACGTCGAAGCGGATGGGCTTGCCGATGCCGAAGGCTTCGGCCGCCTGCTCGAGGCGCTGCCAGCCCAGCTGCAGCCCTAGTTGAGCGAAGCACGGGTTGCAGGAATACTGAACCGCTTGGGTCAGCGTCGGATTACTCAGGCCGCGCGGTTGGTTGCTGCCGCGGACGGTGAAGCCGTCCACCACGAACGTGTCGCCCGACTGATTGATGCGCGTGTCCGGCTGGGCTACGCCGCTGGCCAGCAAGGCGCTGACCGTCAGCAGCTTGAACACGGAACCTGGGGGGTACAAGCCCTGGCTGGCGCGCTCCACCAGCGGCGCGGTGGCATTGTTCTGGAGCTGCGGCATGTCGGTCTCGAGCCGGTTGGCATCGAAGAACGGCTTGCTGGCCATAGCCAGGATCTCGCCCGTCTGCGGCTTCATGAGGATGGCCGCTCCGGCGGCGTCGCCCAGAGCCTGATCGGCC
>DATGVV010000409.1:0-2980 GCA_035299885.1 Chloroflexota bacterium
GCGCCGCCTCCCGGCACATCCAGGCTGACGTCGCTCAGAACGATCCCGTCACCGTAGCCGACGGTGACGCCGCGCAGCGACAGGAGGGCGCTCATGCCGCCTCCTCAGCGCGACCCAGGTAGACCTCGATAACCCGCTCGTCCGTCTCAACCTGGTGCATCGGTCCCTCAACCAGCACCTGTCCTTGATGAAGCACGGTAACCGTTGCCTCAAATTGCCGCACGAATGCCATGTCGTGCTCGACGATGAGAATGGCGCAGCCGTCTCTGATCGAGTGGAGCAGCTGGCTGGTGCGATCGCGCTCGGCGCGCGTCAAGCCGGCCACCGGCTCGTCCAGCAACAGCAACTTGGGCCGGTGCATGAGCAACATGCCAATTTCCAGCCACTGCTGTTGGCCGTGCGACAAAACGCCGGCCCTGGTACGTGACTGTGGCCCGAGCGCGGTAATGTCCAGCACCTCGGCCAGCCTCTCACGGATGCGAGCGCGAGCCGGCAGGAGCAGGTCCATGCCGCGATCGCGGTAGCTGCCCGCGGCCTCGAGGTTTTCGCGCACAGTCAAGCTGGCGAACACGGCGGGTGTCTGGAACTTGCGGCTCATACCTAGCCGGACAAGCTGATTGGGGGGAAACCGAAGCGCATCGTGGCCATCGAACAGCACTTTGCCCGAATTCGGCCGCGTCTTGCCGGAGACCACGTCCAGTAGGGTCGTCTTGCCGGCGCCGTTGGGGCCAATGAGAAAGCGCAGCTCGCCCGCTTCCAGGCTAAGACTCAGCCCGTCTAATACGCGAATGCCGTCGAAGCTGATGTGGAGATCCTGGACCTCCAGCAGTGCCGCGCTCATGCGCGGACAAGCTCCTGCGCCCGCGGTTCAGCCTCGCCTGTCGCGGCCTCGGATGGCTTGCGGCGCCCGGTTCGCCTCAGCGCTTGGGGGATGGCCCGTAAGCCGCCAATAAGGCCGCCGGGGAATAACAGCACCGTGGCCACAAACAGCAGCCCGATGCCGTACTGCCAAACGTCAGGGAATTTCTCGCTCACCGCGCTTTGCGCGGCGTTCACTGCCACCGCGCCGAGCACGGCGCCGATCAGTGTGCCACGACCGCCGACGGCCACCCAGATGACCATCTGGATGCCGAGGATGATGCCCAGTGAGTCGGGGTTGACGATACCCACCTGGGGCACGAACAGCGCGCCTGCAAGGCCCGCCATACCACCCGCTACGCCGAAGGCAGCGGCCTTGAGCAGCGTTGGGTCATAGCCGCTGAAGCGCAGCCGCTGCTCGTCGTCACGCAAGGCGATGAGCAGCCGGCCAAAACGCGATCTGGCCAGCCACAGGCCAAGGGCCAGGCAGGCCGCCAGCGCCAGCACGGTGACCCGGTACAGCTGCGCCTGGACGTGCGGATCCTTCAGTGGCTGGCCGAAGATCGTGGCGAAATTCGTCAGGCCATTGGTGCCACCTGTGAACGGCTGCTGACCGATGAATAGCGTGGTGGCGATGAACGCCAGAGCCTGGGTGATGATGGCGAAATAGACCCCCGTGATACGGCTGCGGCCGAGCAGGTACGCCAGCAAGCCACCGCATGCTGCCGGCAAGAGGATGGCCACCCCGATGGCGAAGAGCGGATCGCCGAACGGCCGCCAGAATCGGGGCAGTGTGTCCAGACCGCTCCAGCTCATGAAGTCGGGCAGCTGTCCATGCGCCGATTCCATCTTGAGATACATGCCGAACGCGTAAGCACCCAGGCCAAAGAACACGCTCTGGCCGAGGCTCAGCACGCCGGCGTAACCCCAGGCCAGGTCCAACCCGAGCGCGACCAGGGCGAAACACAGGTATTTTCCCAGCAGGTTGAGCCGGAAGGGGTCGAGTGCGTTCGGCAGCGCAAACAGCATGCCGAACAGGACGATGGCCGCCAATATCCACCATGCGGCGGCGCGCCATCGAGGGGCTGCCATCATCGTCGCGGTCCGCATCAGCGGGTTCGAGTCCGGACGAAGCCGGACGGCCGCAGTTGGAGGAATGCGATGACCGCCGCGAAGACGATAACCTGCCCGATGCTCACCGAGAACTTCAGATTGAAGATCGAGTCCAAGCCGCCGATAGTGGCCGCGGCTCCTACCGTGCCCAGCAGCTGGCCCACTCCACCCAGTACCACCACCATGAAAGCCTGGACGATGTAATCAGTGCCGATAAACGGACCCACCGGGCCCAGCAGGCACAGCGCCGCGCCGGCCAGCCCGGCCAGACCTGTGCCGACGGCGAACGTATACGCGTCCACACGCTCGGTCCGCACCCCCAGGCAGTCGGCCATGGCCCGGTTCTGCATGACCGCTCGCACCAGCCGTCCGGTGTTGGTCCGGAACAGGTACAGGTAGACGCCTACAAGCGCCGTGACCGCCAGCCCGAGGATGAACAGTCGCGCCACGGACAGCGACAGATCCTCGCCCAGCTGCAGCGTTCCCGTCAGCCAGGTCGGAACGATTACCGTCACGTTTGGTGCGCCGAAGATGGTCTTCGCCGCCTGTTCGAATACGAGCCCCACTCCCCAAGTGGCAAGCAACGTATCCAACGGACGCTGGTAGAGAAAACGAATCAGGCTGCGCTCCAGCGCCCAGCCCAAAAGAGCGGCGACGAGAAAGGAAGCGGGCAAGGCGAGAATAAAGGCGTTGCCCGCCATGGCTGGCCCCAGGAGGCCCGCTGCCAGGTTGCCGCACACGTACGCCACATACGCTCCCACCATGATGAATTGCCCATGGGCCATGTTGATGACGTTCATCAAGCCGAACGTGATCGCCAGGCCGATAGCAATCAGCAGCAGGATCGAGGCGACGCTGAGGCCATTGAAAACGCCCAGCAGGACGAGACCCGTCAAGCCCGCTTCCTTTCTGTCAACCTGCTCTCTTAGCTGCCTGTGACCGTCGAGCCCCAGGAATAGGTCTTCAGATAGGGATCGGGCTGCAGCGGTTTGTCGCCGGAATCCCACAG
>DATGVV010000410.1:0-3274 GCA_035299885.1 Chloroflexota bacterium
GGAGCGCATCGACCGCCGAACCGAAGACCGCACGGGCCGCCGCCTGGCCACTGAGCAGGTGCGCACCAGCCCGATCTACTTCCATGCCGAGCTCGAAGAGAAGGACGTGCTGCCGCTGGCGCTGTCGGTCGTCGGGGAAGACCGCTTCGTGTATGCCTCGGATTTTCCGCACGAGTCGGAAGCCACCGTGCAGCGGGCGCTTCAGGGTTTCCTGGCCCGGCAGGACGTGAGCGACGGGGCCAAGCGAAAAATCCTGTATGACAACGTCCTGGCACTGTACCGGCTGGAGCGCCCGGCGGCCGCAGCCGCCGCCTGACAGACTTGAACCATGATTTTTGACACTGACGCCCATGTCGAGGAATGCCTCGAGACGTTCGCCGAGGTGGCCGGCGACCCGCGCTGGGCGAAGCAGGCGCCAGCCATCGTCGAAGGCCAGGGTCGGGCCTTCTGGCACATCGAGGGCTACATTCATCCCAAGATTGCCGGCCGGGGCGTCTACACCTTCGGCACGCCGCACAAGCCGGGCGCAGGTGATGACCCGGCGCGCAAGGCCAGCCGGGCCAGCCAGGAGCTCACGACACCCCAGGCGCGGCTGGAGGACATGGACCGGGAAGGTATCGATGTGTCTGTCAACTTCCCAACCCTGTTCCTGGTCTACCCCGTGGCCGACAATCCAGCCTACCTGGAGGCCCTGGTGCGCAGCTACAACGACTGGATCGCCGCCAAGTCGGCCGGCAGCGGCGGCCGGTTGCGCTGGGTGGCGGCCCTCCCCTGGCCGACCGTCGCGGCGGCCACGGCCGAGCTGCGCCGGGTGAAGGACAAGGGCGCCTGCGGTGTGCTCATCCTGGGCACGGTGAGCCACATGACCCTGGACGACCCCGCCCTCGATCCCTTCTACGCCGAGGCCGAGCGCCTACGGATGCCGGTATGTGTGCACGTTGGCTTCAGCTATCCACCGCTGAGCCAGCTGTACAGCTCGCTCTACCAGGCGCTGGCTGCGCCTTTTGTGTTGCCGACGTTCATGGCCTTCACGGCGATGATCGGGGGAGGCGTGCTGGATCGCTTCCCCAAGCTGCGGGTGGGGTTCTTCGAAGCTGGCATCGAGTGGGTGCCCTACTGGCTTGACCGGCTGGAGCGCTTCTACCGGCAACCGCCCGGTGGCAGCCGCGACGTGGGGCTCCCCCAGCGCCCGCCCACCGATTATCTGAAGAGCGGCAACGTGTTCTTCAGCTGCGAGCTGGATGAGCGCAAGATAGCGGCCGTGGCCGAGGACATCGGCGAAGACTGCATCGTGTACGCATCCGACCTGCCGCACGCGCATCGCGTCTTCAACGCCGTGGAGCTGTTCGGGCAGCGGAGCGACGTACCGCCTAAGCTCAAGGAGAAAATCCTCGGCGTAAACGGCCGGCGGTTCTATGAAGACGTTTGAGCCCGCTACTGGCCTCAGTGGAGGTTGGCGCCGCCGTCCACGTTGATGATCTGGCCCGTCACGAACGCGCTGTCCTCGGAGCATAGGAACAGCACCGCCCCCACTAGATCCTGGGGCTGTTCCTCGCGCTGGAAGATGCGGCTGGCCGCCCGCTGCCGGATCTCTTCCGGGCCCACCGCCTCGACCACCACCTCGCTCGACGTCAGACCAGGCGTGACGGCGTTGACGCGCACGCCGCAGTCGCCCAGCTCGCGCGCCAGGCAGCGGGTGATGCCGATGACGGCTGCCTTGCTGGCCACGTAGTGCATGATGCCCGGGCTGCCGCTCAACACGGTGCCGGAAGAGATGTTGACGATGGCTCCCGAACCCTGGCGCCGGAACACCGGCGCCAGCGCCTTGCAGCAGAGCCAGGTGCCGCGGACGTTGACCGCCATCACCCGGTCCCACTCCTCCACCGAGATCGTATCGAAGGGCTTGCGCGGGAAGACGTTCACGACGGCCGCGTTGTTGACCAGGACGTCGATGCGATCTGCCATCTCCAGCGCCCGCGCCACCATCTCCTCGACGCTTCCTTCGTCTGAGATGTCAACCTTCACCGCCATCCCGCCAATCTCCTTGGCAGTCTGCTGCCCCCGGTCCTCGAGAATGTCGGCCACGATGACGCGTGCGCCTTCCGCTGCCAGCCCGCGGCAATAGTGGCGGCCGATGCCCCTCGCGCCGCCGGTGACGATGGCCACCTTCCCTTCGAGTCTCAACGAGCTGCCTCCGTGTCCGGCTCCTGCGCACGGTACAGGCCAAGGGCGTTCAGTGCGGGTAGGTCGCTGAACGAGAGCAGCACCGCCGGCTCCCGGTCCGACGCGTTGACGTGCTCGTGCCAGGCCCACATTGGCAGAGCAAATACATCATGCTCATTCCAATCGATCCGTTCGCCGTTGACGACGGAGTAGCCGTGTCCTTCGGCAACGAAGTACACAGCACTGGACGTGTGCCGGTGATCCCGCGTGTGGCAGCCCGGGCGAAGCAGCTGGGCGTAGGCGCTGATGGTTGCCAGCGCGTGGCCGCCGGTGTAGGGATTGGTGTACTCAACGATGACGTCGTCATAAGGGCTGCCCTGCCCATCCTGGGCAAGGCGTGCCAAGACTTCCCTGGTGCGCTCGTAGGTGTAGTTCAGGATTGGCGAGTAGTTGCCGTTGAACTGCTGGTACGTGGGCTTGACTCCCATCCCGTAGCGGTACAAGGAGTCGTCCACGGGCTTGAAGACGGGCTGGGTTTCCTGCTGATGCTCCTCGTAGAACATCGTCTGCAGCGACATCACGAGAGGCACGTCCAGGCCATCGAGCCAGATCATCGGGCGGTCGGTGGGGTTGCCATGATCGTGGAAGGTCCAGTTAGGGGTTGTCACGAAGTCGCCAGGGCGCATGAACGTCTTCTCCCCGTCAACGACCGTGTAGCCGCCCTCGCCTTCCACGATGAAGCGCAGCGCCGCCGGCGTGTGGCGGTGCGACCGGGCGATTTCGCCCGGCAGCACGAGCTGGAAGGCCGACACCAGTGTTTGTGTGGTGGCAGGCCTGCCATCCAGTCCAGGGTTGCACAGCAGCAGCACACGCCGTTCGGCTTCCTGCGTATCCACCAACTCGCCTGCGCGCATGAGCTGGGAACGCACCGCGGGCCAGCGCCAGACGTGCGGCCGCACAGGCGTGTGTGGCTCCGCGGTGAGGAGGTTGGGAAGGGTCCACAGCGCCTTGAGATGCTCCGGCGCAATGCCCTCATAGAAGCTCTGGAGCTCCTGCTCTCGCGATTCGCCCATCAGGGTAGGCGCTTTCACCGTCTTCTCCTCCTTATTAC
>DATGVV010000411.1:0-2245 GCA_035299885.1 Chloroflexota bacterium
TCCTTCGTCTGAGATGTCAACCTTCACCGCCATCCCGCCAATCTCCTTGGCAGTCTGCTGCCCCCGGTCCTCGAGAATGTCGGCCACGATGACGCGTGCGCCTTCCGCTGCCAGCCCACGGCAATAGTGGCGGCCGATGCCCCTCGCGCCGCCGGTGACGATAGCCACCTTCCCTTCGAGTCTCAACGAGCTGCCTCCGTCACCGGCGGCCGTCCGGCTCCTGCTCTCGCGATTCGCCCATCAGGGTAGGCGCTTTCACCGTCTTCTCCTCCTTATTACTTCACGTAAGCGCGCTCGATACCGTCGAGCGACAGCCAGTACATGCCGAGCGCTTGGTCAACCGTGCGCGATACCGCTTCGCGCAGTTCGTCGGTAACAGCGTAGCGCGCCACGATGGCCCAACCTTCGCCCGCGTGGCCGCCCTCGTCGCTGTCGGCCTCGATATGGCCGAGGAAGAAGGCCAGCGCATCGCGCTCGAGCCCGTAATGGTCCCGGAACGCCTTGGACCAGGCAGCAAAGCCGGTTGGATTCTGCGACTCCACCGCCACCACTGACGCGAACCCCTCTAGGAAAGAGCGATTCAGCAGCATGTGCAGGTAGAAGCTGTTGACAGCCACTGTCTCCGGCAGCGGCTCAACCTGCTCGAAATCCCGGCGCGTCATGCCCAAGGCGCTGCCAAAGCGGAACAGCCATTCCTGATGACTGGCCTCGTCATGAGCATAGCCGCCCTCCTCGCCTAGCACCTCCCAAATATGGCCGCGCACTTCTTCGTCTGGCGCCTTGATGAACAGCTGGCCCAAGTTGGCCATGCCCATGCCCGTGATCCCCTTGTAGCGTTGGGCAGCCCAGCCGCGAAGCTGCGCCGGAGTCAGCTGCCCCTCAATCAGCTTGCGCGCGAAGGGATGCCTCAGATTGGCGTTGCGCTCGACGACGCGCTGCTTGAGCTCAGCTACGAACGCATCATTGTGGTTTCCTGGCAACTCATTACCTCCGGATTCTAGATTTCAGCCGCAAATGGTAGGCTAAGCCAACGAGGGATTGCCGCTGACCGCCACCGAAATCGCCGACGTTGACGCGAGGTTGGATGAGCTCGTCGCTGTGGCCTCGCCCTATTGGGCCGGCGAGCACGAGGTGGTGCAGACGTTTTTTAGCAGGCTGCACACCAAAGAAGAACATATTCGGTGGCTGCGCGCTCAGTGCTGGAAGGAATTTTGGGGGCGGCTCGATGCCGCGAGGACTGGCATCATAGGCCGGTCCGTAGACCAGCTGGCGGAGTTGTATTCAAGGCTCCAATCGCCCGAGCTACGACTCGAGTTCCTGGACGTCGCCCGGGAGCTCTATGAGGAGTTCCACCACTACGCGCTCCTGGCAGATATCCTAGAGGACCTCGAGGGCCGCTACGTTCCTCCTATCGAGCTCGAGCAACTCCCGGAAGATGCCAAGCTGGCTCAGATGCGCGATCACATCGTCAGTAGCGAAGGCGAGCTCGGTGCGTTCGTCAACAAGTTCAGCGAGGGGGGCGGGTCCAGCATGTACAAGGCGGGGATGGATATCAGTGGCGGAGAGTTGGAGCAGCGTATCGCCGCCGCTTTCCGGATCATCTTCGACGACGAAGTCGGCCACATGAGGAAGGGCGCCGCCGGGCTCCGCGGCACCGTCCAAGCTCCGGAGCAGTGGGAGATGGCCAAGCGGCTGACCCGCGATGTTGCTCGGCAACGGGTATTGATGCGCAACGAGATGTTCGGACAGTCGTTGAGCGAGGAGCGGCTGAAAGAGATCGACGAGGGCAAGATCCAGCCCTTCCATCGCGACATCCTGACCACCTCATAGAATCAGCCTGAGTGAGCACAGCACAAAGGCACTCTGCTTTCGGCCTGGAGGGGTCCGTGGCGCTGGTCACGGGCGCGGCCCACGGCCTGGGCGAGACCATCACCGAAGGACTAGCGTCGGGCGGTGCCGCGGTCGTGCTGGGTGACCTGGACCTGGGCGCGGCCGAGGCCCGCGCTGCTGGGCTTCGGGCACAGGGTAAGAGCGCCATCGCTCTCGAGCTCGACGTCACGGCCCAGGCCTCGATCGGCGACGTCCTGAAGGCCGCCCGGCGCCAGCTGGGTCCGGTCGATGTCCTGGTCAACAATGCCGGCCTCAAGGGCGAGGCGCTCACGTCGGGCCGCCAGTCCGAGCAGCTCGCGACGTCAGACTGGCAGCGCATGGTCGATGTGAATCTCAACGGCGTCTTCTACTGTTG
>DATGVV010000412.1:0-1621 GCA_035299885.1 Chloroflexota bacterium
AGCGGCTGCTCCGACGATGGTCCGACGTAGCGTCTTGCGCGGCATAGCGTCCAATTATCGCGCGCGAGTGCTCGGTTTCGAGCTAATCTCGCGGCCGCAGGCTCAGCCTCAACTGCGCCGAGTTTGCCCGTGCCTTTTGCAACCGCCGCGGTCGATTCTTCGGGGCGTGCAGTGGAATTTAGCGGAACAGGCGGCGCAGAAACCTGGCGATCTTCATGGGCGCGCTGTAGTAGCCGGCACGTTGCTTGGCCCTATGCTCGGCGTTCTTGAACGCAGACATCGGGTCGCGCACGATGCGCAGGTGGTGCTTCCGCGAGACCTGGCGTGAGGCCTGGCTGATGCCGAGCAGCTCCCCGAGGCTGAGTCGCCGAGAGCGTGGGAAGAGCTTGAATCGGGCCATGGAATCGGCTGTGCGCGAGCCTACAGCGTGCTCATTGAGCAGACGTTGAGCTAGCTCGCGGGCGGCTGACGCTGAAGGCCGGCGACGTCGACGTGAGGGTTCTGGCCAGCAGGCGAGCGGTGGGGAGCTAAGTGCTGGTGCCGAGCAGCTCGCGGGCGCGTCCGAGCAGCTCCGCCATCTGCTCGGCATCCAGCACCAGGAAGGCCAGCGGCGGGTCGTTCCGCGAGACCTGGAGCCCGATGGCCGGTAGCCCACGAATGGAGAACCCCGTGCAGGCGAAGCCCGCCTCGGCGTCCACCCGCAGCGTCGGCAGACTGGTCGGCGGCTCGGCGTCCGGGATAGATGGCAGGCTCTGCCCTTCGGCCAGGAGACCTCGCACGTCGGCGGCCAGGTGCGCTAGCACGAGCCGATCCACCAGCACGAAGCGCGCCTCGGTACGCCCGTCAGCAGCCGTCAGCACCAGCACCTCGTTCTCGTGGTCGTCGTCGTCCTCGTCGTTGCCGGCCGGCGCCACCCGGTCGAGCGTCCAGACAGACGGCCGCAGCACTGGCGCGAGTCCGGCGCCCTGGTCGAGTGGCATGCGGTCCTCGAACGCCGCCCAAGCCGTCCCTTCAGCGGCCGCCGCCTCGAGCGCCAGCAAGACGCTCTCGCGTTGCTCAGCTGCAAGCTGCAGATCCGGTAACGCTCGCGACAGCATGCGATCCCAGCGCTCTAGCAGCGCTTGGCGTTCCTCCAGCGGCAGCTCCTCACGCAGGAAGCGCAGCTGAGCCGCAAACTCGCCCCACTCCTCGACACCAGCTTCTGCGGCGCTGCCATGCCGCAGGAACTCGCGGATGCGGCGCTGCAACGCCTCTTCATCGGGGTCCGAGCCGTGGCCGGACCCCGCGCTGCCACCGGGGGCCCCGCTCATGTCCGCATGGTAGCCGAGGCCGACGTGCTTCCTTGTGGTCACCAGTCATGGCTCTGACCGAATGGCTGTTGACCGAAGGGGGAGGTGCCTCCGTCGGCCACGGGACCGGAGGAAGGCCGCCAATGCTGCCCCAGCCAAGCCATCGCCCTCGGATCGCGGTAATCGACTATGACCGGACTTACGTGCAGCAGGTGCAGCAGCGCTGGAGCGGCCAGCTATGAGCCGTGCACGAGCCCCGCCTGGGAGCTGGCCTCGCTGTTTGTAGCCGAACCCAGTCGGCGCCTGGTTATCCTCGAGTTGGAGCTCGAGTC
>DATGVV010000413.1:0-7318 GCA_035299885.1 Chloroflexota bacterium
GAGCGCGGCGGCCAGCGCCTCGGCGAAGCCGGCGGCTAGCGCATCTGCTGCCGCGTCCGCGGCCGCGGCCGCGAGCGGCGCGCCTATCAAGATTGGGCTCATCCAGCCGCTGACCAGCATCTACGCCAACCAGGGCAAGGACCACGTCGACGGCTTCAAGTTGTACCTGGACTCGATTGACAACAATGTGGCGGGCCGCAAGATCGAGCTCGTCGTGGCCGACAACCAGAGTTCGGTCGACACAGGCCTCACCAAAGCCAAACAGTTGGTCGAGAACGACAAGGTGCAGATCCTGGCCGGCGGCAGCCTGACGCCCGAGTGCTATGCCATCGCGCCCTATGCGAAGCAGGCGCAGGTGCCATTCGTCAACAGCGGCAACTGCATCGGCAATGCGCTCACGCTCGACCCCAAGTACACCGGCCCGTACTTTTATCGCCTATCGGCCTCACTTCCCAGCGGTACAGACCCGCTGGGTGACTGGGCGTACAAGAAGGGCTACCGCAAAGCCGCAACGCTGGTCTCGGATTATTCCGGTGGACATGAGATCCACGATGCGTTCGCCAGTGCCTTCGTCAAGCGCGGCGGCTCGATCGTCCAGGAGAACTATCCTGCCCAGGGCACGACGGACTTTGGGCCGTTTCTGGCCAAGCTGGACAAGAACGCTGACTTCGTGTTCGCCTTCCTGCCCGGTGTGGACGGTTTGCGCATGATGCAGGTGTACGCCAATTACAACGACCCGCAGAAGCTGCCGGTAGTGGACTACGGCGGCGGCATCACCAGCGGTCCGAACGTGCTGGACCTGAAGGACAAGGCTGTAGGTATCGTCGGCGGTGGAACGGTATACGTGGACTCGATCGACACTCCCGCCAACCAGGCCTTCGTCAAGGCCTGGTTGGCCAAGTTCCCCGACCGCCTGGTGGATGCCGACGCCGACCGCGGCTATGACGGCGCGGGCTTCATCGTCGCGGCCATCAAGGCCGCCAATGGCAACGTGGAGGACCATTCTGCCGAGGGCCCGTTCGTGAAGGCCATGTCGAGCACGGAGTTTGACGGCGCGCGGGGCAAGATGAAGCTGGACAAGGACCACGACATCGTCCAGAACACCTACATCCAGCAGGTCGCCAAGGACGGCAACAACTACATCTTCAAGATCCTGGAGACCTACCCAGGAGTGGGCAAAGAGTGGGATCGCAGCCACGACGAGCTGATCAAGTTCCCGTTTGGAACGCTTGGAGGCAAGTGGATTGGAATGACCAAGGACAAGCTCGCGAGCGTCAGTAAATAGCTCGGACCAGGCCCTGCTGAGGCTGCACAAAAATTTCTTCACCCAAAGGGCTAAAGAAATTCGGGGGTTGTCCGAGAATCGAAATAAGGCGTATCGCGAACACCAGCAAAAAGGAGTACCGAATGCCCACGGCGGGAGCAGCCCCCGCCACCGATAAATAAGTAGGAGCTGCGAGCCGCTCGGCTCAGCCACCGGCGACAGGAAGTCGCCGCGACAGAGCGCACCCGGTTAGCACGGGCCGCCACAACGGATAGTTGGCTCCCGGTGCTTCCAGCTTGCCTGCGCGCGCAGACGCAACCGGGGACGGGACAGTAGGGCAGGAGTAGCCCTCTCGCGAGGGGTTTCGCTGGTGTCAGTCAGAATCAACACCAACGCGGACGCGAACGAGGTCCAGCGCAATGTGCAGCTGGCCTTGCAGCGCTTCTCCACGGCTGTCGAACGCCTTTCAACCGGCATTCGCATCAACTCCGCTTCGGACGATGCTGCCGGCCTCGCCATCAGCGAGGAGTTGATCACCCAGATCAAGGGCTTCGACCAGGCCGAGCGCAACGCCCTGGATGCTGTCTCCCTCGCCCAGACGGGCGAGAGCGCGCTCAGTACCACCAGTCAAATCCTGCAGCGGATGCGCCAGCTGGCAGTTGAGGCCGCCAACGACACCTACACCACGTCCGACCGGCAAGACCTGCAGAAGGAAGTCGAGCACCTGATCTCGGAGATCGACCGGATCGCCCAGCAGACGGACTTCAACACCAAGAAGCTTTTGGATGGCTCCGCGGGTGGGGCCACAGTTGCCGGCGGCGGCGACATCATTGACTCCATTCAGGCGCAATCAGGTGTCACCATCGACGGCACGTTCACGATCCCGCAGGCGCAGAACGCGCTGCGATCGGCGGCGGAGTCAGTTAGCACGCCTCAGGGGTCGCTGTTCATGCAGAACAGCTCTATAACCATCCAGGGCGGCCGAGGCACGGCCACGTTCAACGCCCACCCCGGAGAGACGCTCGAGGAGTTCTTCCAGCAAGTTGAGAACTCTGGCATCGGCGTCACTATGGGCTTCGACCTGCACCTCAACAATGGCAACCCCGCAAGCTCGCCACCGGTGATGATTGCCAACAAGGAGTGGGGCAGCAACGACCCGATCGTAGGCAGCCCGGATGGGCCCAATTCGGTCAACGTCCTGTCGGCGACTGGTGATTTCGCCGACACCGGCCTGCAGATGGGCTTCTTCGTGGGTGGCAACAACTTCAGCTACCAGTTCGCCATGGACAGCTCGGGCGTGCAGCGGAGCCTCATCGCCGACAACGCCGAGATTCAGATCAACGATCCGAACGGCGACTCGCAGGTGCTCATCGCCAGCGGACCGAAAGGCGACACGTTTACCGGTGGGGGCAGCTCCGCGGGTCTGACGATCAGCGTCAGCGATCCGGGCAACCTGACCACGACGCCGTTCGCGTTCGTGGCCCCCGCGGGCAACAACAGCTTCAGCGTGGCCCAGCATGGTGCGCTGCAGTTTCACGTTGGCGCCAATGCTTATCAGACGGTTGCCATGAGCCTCGACTCGGCGACGTCGCTGGCGCTTGGAGTCAGCGCGACCAACCTGCGGACCAGGGATGATGCGCAGGAGGCCATCACCCATCTGGATCGCGCCATCGAGCGGGTGGCCGCGATCCGAGCCTTGATTGGGGCGACTATCAATCGGCTCAGCAACACCGTCGCGAACGATTCGTCGGCTGACATTCAAGCATCTGCCTCTAACTCCCGCATCCGCGATGTGGACGTGGCCCGAGAGACGGTCGACTTGGTGGCGACGCAGATACACATCGGCGGTGGCATCGCCGTCCTGGCGCAAGCGAACCAGACCTCACGCAGCCTGCTGCGTCTGCTGCGCTAGCGGCATTACCGCCCGATTGGATGACCCGTTTTGGTCATGGAGGCCAGCTCTGATTGGCCATGCTGCCGCGCCTACGTACAACTCAGTAAGGAATTAAAGGCTAGTTGCTGTATTACATCTGTAACGCCGGGCATCCGATAGTGCGGGTTTGTTACGTCGCATGCCGTAGACGCGCACCTGGCAAGCGTCCTAAGGTAAGCAAGTGAACAGCCGACTTCCTGGCTTCGAACAGCTTACTGCCGCCGTGACGCGACGTTTGCGGCGGCTCGTCCGCGCCGCGCTGCCGGCGGCTGTGCTGGCGAGCTCGCTGACCGGCGGACAGGTGCAGGCGGCTCCGTCCGTGCTGGCGCTCCCGCCCGCGACGTCGGCCGCGGCGGCTCAGCCGGGCCAGGCAGCGAACGAATTACCGACCACCGTAGTCACCATCCCGGCCCGGATCGCGGTCCTGGACACAGGCATCGACGCCGGCCATCCCGATCTCGCGGGCAAGGTGGTAGACGGCGCGAGCTTCACCGGTGGCAACCCGATGAGCGATGCGAATGGCCATGGCACCGCGCTGGCGAGCATCGCGCTGGGCAACGGCGCTGCTGATCCAGGGCAAGCCGTCCTGCTTTCGGTCCAGGTGCTGGCGCCGGATGGTAAAGCGCGGGACGAGGACGTGGTTGCCGGAGTCCGCTGGGCCGCCGACAACCGCGCAAACGTGATCCTGATGGGCTTCAGCAGTCCGGACTATTCGCCCGCGCTGGCTGAGGCCATTTCGTACGCATGGGGCAAGGGCGCCGTCCTGGTGGCGGCCGCCGGCAACGACGGCTCGGCCACGGCACGCTATCCCGCCGCCATGGACCACGTGATTGGTGTCGCCGCCACAGACCAGGATGACAAGCTGGCGCCGCTTAGCAACACCGCTAGCGCGGCAGTCGCCGCGCTGGGCGTTAATGTGTCGGCTGCCGCGTCTGGCGGCGGACAAGAGCTGATCAGTGGTACGTCACCAGCGGCTGCCGAAGCCGCTGGTTTGGCCGCTCGGCTCCTGTTCGCCGGCCAGACCAATGAAGTCGCCTCAAACCAGCTCCGCGGCGGGACCAAGGTCCTCGACGGGCAGCCTTTTGGCCGCGTTGATGTAGGGAGGGCGCTCGGCTCACTCGTTCGGTCGGCGCCGGTGTCGACCGCCTCATTGTTAGCTCCGGCCGCGCCCGTTGTGGCCCCGGTTTACCAGGCCAACGCCGACGGCACCGGAACCATGATCGTTTCGCCCGGTGTCGTCGCCAAGTCCGCCCTGACCACGGCTACCACGTTGACGTTCACCTACACCGCGGGCACTGGCGGCATTACCAGCGGCAGTGTGACACTGACAGCGCCAACGGCGGTTGCCAATGTTAGCCCCGGCTGGAGCGCGCCGACGGCGGGCAACAGCTCCGCCAGCGGCGGCGCCGGCTGCACCATTGGCGCGGCCACCTTCTCTGGCCAAGTCATGACCGTCCCTGTCACCAGCTGCTCGGCCGGCAGCTCGTTCACCATCACCTATTCCGGAACCGCTAGCGGAGGTGGCAGCGCCACCTTCACCACTCAGGAGAAATCGACTGCTGCCGGCACCCTGACGACCCTGACCGCCGGTTCGCCATCAGTCACCGTGTCGGACACGATTTCGGTGTCCTGCCCGCAGAATGGTGCCAACGATTGGACCTGCACGATCACCGTCTTTGGACTGAGTCCGTCCGGCACCGCCACCGGCACGATTACCGGCACGGCGACATCGGGGAACTATGGGGTCAGCGCCGTTGCTGGAGGGCCCTTTTCGTCCCCGGCCAGCTGCACGCTGAGCGGCTCGCCGGGCTCTTGCATTCTCTACGTCCACCACAACAGCGGCGCCAACGCGCAGACAATCACGTTCAGCTACGGCGGCGATACCAACTACGCGAACAACCTGAACGCCCAACAGAGCCTCCAGGCCACCGCCAACCCTCTCACTGGCCTAACGACGAGCGGCAGCGGTCCGTATGGCGGCACTGCCACACTGACCGCGGCGCTGACCTGCGCATCGGTTGCTACTGGCTGCACCACAAGCGGCGACGGCATCGGCGGCCAGACCATAGCGTTTTACCTCAATGGCATCTCAGTTGGCTCAGCCACGACCACTGGAGCCGCTGGCGACTGCGGGGCGTCCTCCGCCGCGTGCGGTACGGCCACCCTGACGGGTGTCAGCCTGACCAGCCCGACCACGTTCGCGGTCGGTACGTACAGCGGCTACGTCCTGGCGCAGTTCGTCCAAACCGCGAGTTACCAGGGCAGCTCCGCCACGGGAACTCTGACTGTGACGGCGGCGACCTCGACGACGACGCTGAGCGCTTCGCCCGTGTCGCCGTCCGTGTTCGGCCAGTCGGTAACGTTTACGGCGACTGTCAGCCCGTCAGCTGCTGGCGGCACCGTGACCTTCAAGGATGGCGCTGCCACGCTTGGCACAGGCACCCTGAGCGCCGGCTCGACCACCTTCAGCACCAGCTCGCTGGCATTAGGCGCCCACAGCATCACCGCCGTCTACGCGGGTGATACTAATGACAGCAGCAGCACCTCGGCGGCTCTTTCCTACACCGTCAACCAGGCATCGACGACGACCAGCCTGAGCTCATCCGCGAACCCATCAGTATTTGGCCAGTCGGTGACCTTCACCGCTACTGTGGCCGCCGTTGCGCCGGGTGCAGGCACGCCGACTGGGACGGTGAACTTCAAGGACGCAGGCACGACCATCACCGGCTGCGGGGCGCAGGCGCTTGCCGCCGGGTCAGCCACCTGCAGCAGCAGTTCGCTGGCTATCGGCGCCCACAGCATCACCGCGGTGTACAGCGGCGACACCAACTTCGCCACTAGCACCAGCGCGACGCTGACGCAGACCGTCAACCAGGCATCGACAACGACCAGCCTGAGCTCGTCAGCGAACCCGTCCGTGTTTGGCCAGTCGGTCACGTTCACGGCCACCATCAACGCGACCGCCCCCGGTGCAGGCACGCCGACTGGGACAGTGAACTTCAAGGACGCTGGCACAACCATCACCGGCTGCGGAGCGCAAGCGCTCGCCGCCGCGTCGGCTACCTGCAGCAGCAGCTCGCTGGCAGTAGGTGCCCACAGCATCACCGCGGTGTACAGCGGCGATACCAACTTCGCCACCAGCACCAGCGCGACGCTGACGCAGACCGTCAACCAGGCATCGACGACGACCAGCCTGAGCTCGTCCGTGAACCCATCAGTGTTTGGCCAGTCGGTGACCTTCACCGCTACCGTTACGGCCAATCTGCCGGGTGCAGGCACACCAACTGGGACAGTGAACTTCAAAGACGCTGGCACAACCATCACCGGCTGCGGGGCGCAAGCGCTGAACGGCAGCGCTCAGGCGACCTGCGCCACGTCCGTTCTCAGCGTTAGCACCCACAGCATTACTGCTGTTTATGGCGGCGACACCAGCTTCTCCACGAGTACCAGTGGGGCCGTCTCCCAGGTGGTCAATAAGGCCAGCACGTCCGTGGGTGTGACCACGTCCGGTACTCCGTCGGTGTTCGGCCAATCAGTGACGTTTACCGCGACGGTGAGCGTGACTGCGCCGGGCAGCACGGCCGGAGCGAACCCGACGGGCAACGTCACCTTCACCATTGACGGCACGGGGCAGGCGCCATCGGCAGTGAGCACCAGCGCCGGCGTGACCACCGGTACGTTTACCACCAGTACGCTGAGTGTGGGCAGCCACACGGTGAGCGCCGTCTACAACGGCGACGGCAACTTCAACGCCAGCGCCTCGGCCAGCCTCACAGGCGGCCAGGTCGTCAACAAGGCCGATACGACGGTAACCGTGGCGACGTCAGGCACGCCATCCACCTACGGATCGTCGGTGACCTTCACGGCTACGGTGAATGTGACGGCACCCGGCAGCACGGCCGGCGGGAACCCGACCGGCACGGTGACGTTCACGATTGACGGCACAGCGCAGGCGCCGTCCTCGGTGAGCACCAGCGCGGGTGTGACGACGGCGACGTTCAGCACCAGCACGCTGACGGTGGCGGGCAGCCCGCACTCGGTATCAGCGGTGTACAACGGCGACGGCAGCTTCAACGCCAGCGCCTCAGGCACGCTGGCCGGCGGGCAGACCGTGAGCCAAG
>DATGVV010000414.1:0-11077 GCA_035299885.1 Chloroflexota bacterium
TGGTCTGCCGCGAGGTAAGGGCCTTTCTGCTGGCCTCCGAACCGCGCGCCGCCGAAGTGCAGCAGCACCTCGCCACCTGCCTCAGCTGCGCCCACGCCGCCGAGGCAGTCTCCCGCTTGGACGCCGCTCTCCGCAATACTCTACTAGTTCCTCTCCCACCGCGGTGGGAGAGGCTAGGTGAGGGAGCCTTGAGCGAAGCCAAGACCGACTTTGCCCTGCGCAATGCTCTGGTGATCGAGCCCCCACCGCAGCTCCAGGCTCGCCTTCAAGCGCTTGCCGAGGAGCCCGAAAGCTGGCTCGTCGCCGTGTGGAACACGGTTCGTGCCCGGCCGAGCGTCCTCGCCGGTCAGCTCGCCGCCCTGGCCGTGCTCGCCTACTCATTGGTGCAATTGTTTGCCTGGATCGGCTCGCTGCCGATCGTCTTGGGCGACGTGCCCTACGCCATCGAGCTGCTGCTCCTGTCGCCGGCCGCCGATTACCTGAGCCAGCTCGAGCCGCTCATCCAGCAGCTTGGCCTGTGGCTGCTGGTCGCCGGCGCCGGCTGGCTCGCCGCGCAAGGTTTGCCGCCGCGGCGTCAGCCGGAACCCTGAGCTTCGGCCGGCCCATCCACCGCTACCAGCGGTTGGAGTCCACGCAGATCGTCGCCCGCCAGCTGGCGGAGCAAGGCGCCCCCGAAGGCACTGTCGTGCTCGCCGGCGAGCAGACCGGAGGCCGCGGCCGGCTCGGCCGGGAGTTCTTCTCGCCTCCAGGCGGGCTGTACGTCTCGATCCTCCTGCGGCCGCCATTCGCGCCGGCCCGCGCGCCGCTGATTGGCGTTGCCGCCGGCCTGGCGCTGGCTGAGGCGATCCAGGGCTTGGCCGGCTTAAGGCCGGTCCTCAAGTGGCCGAACGATCTGCTGCTGGGAGGCCGGAAGATCAGCGGCCTGCTAATCGACCTCCCTGCCGGCAGCGCGGTCCTGGGTATCGGCGTGAACGTGAACATTCCGACAGCAGCCTTGCCCGTGGAGCTTCGTGCGAGCGCGACCAGCCTCCTGCATGAGCTCGGCCACGAGCTCGACCTCGAGAGCCTGCTCGACGCGCTCCTCCTCCGTTTCGAAGCGCGCTACGTCGAGCTCTGTTCGGCTGGTCCCGAGCCTCTCCTCGCCGCCTGGCGTGCCGCTCCCAACCTTCTCGGCCAGCGCGTGCGCGTCGCCGCTCCCGCGGAGGTCCTAGAGGGCATCGCCCACGATCTCGACGTGGATGGCGCTTTGCTGCTAAGGCTGCCCTCGGGCGAGTTCCGCCGCGTCATCGCGGCGGACGTTCACCTGCTGCAGTGAGAAGTCATCCTGAGGCCGCAGGCCGAAGGACCTTCCGCCGCAGCGGCGAACGAGAAGGTCCTTCGCCGTCGCTCAGGATGACATGAAGAGGCGGCTCACGAGCCGCCGGTCGAAATTGCCGCCGCTGAGCATGAGCGCCGTGGCGCCGGTGAGCTCGCCCATCTTTAGGGAGGCCGCCAGCGGCAGCGCGCCGGTCGGCTCCAGCGCCAGCTTGAGGCGTTCCCAAGCCAGGACGACTGCCGCCTCAATCTCCTGCTCCGACACCGTGACAATGTCGGCCACCAGCCCCCGCTCGACGATGACCTCGAACGAGCGCTGGCCGATGGCCATCGTGCGCACCCCGTCGGCGATGGTGGCTGGTGGCCCCGACAGCGACTGCCGGGCATGTTGTCGCAGGCTGGCTGCCGCATCCGCGGCCAGCTCGGGCTCGACGCCGATGATGCGAATGTTCGGCTCGCGACCCTTAGCCGCCAGCGCCGTGCCGCTGATGAGTCCGCCGCCGCCGACGGGCGCCACAATCGTCCGCACGTCCGGACGGTCCTGCAGCAGCTCGAGCGCGGCCGTGCCCTGGCCGTGGATCACGTCCCAGTCGTCGAAGGGATGGATGAGCTCTAGCCCGCGCTCGTCACTGAGGCGGCGCACCGTGGCCTCCCGGTTCTCGGCCGTGACGCCCTCGGAGATGACTTCCGCTCCCAGCGCGCGGGTAGCGGCTACCTTGCTCGGGTTCGAGTCGGCCGGCATGACCACCACCGCTGGCAGTCCCAGCGTGCGCGCCGCCAGGGCCACGCCCTGCGCGTGGTTGCCCGAGCTTACGGCGATGACTCCGTGCAGGTCCGGTTTCCGCTGTCGCAGCTGGATCAGCGCATTGAACGCCCCTCGCGCCTTGAACGACCCGGTCACCTGCAAGCACTCGGGCTTGAGGACCAGCTTCGGATCGAGGTCAGTCGCCAGTGCTGGCGTGCGGCGGACATAGGGGCCGATGCGCTCGGCCGCGGCCTCGATCTCCTCCAGGTGGCGCTGTACGTAGTCGTTCACGGTTCGAGCATACCGGTGGGCTGCTAGGCTAGGTTCCAGCGATGGCACAAGGCAAGATCGACAAGCTGCGCGACATCGCGCACCGTTTCCGCGTGGGTGAGCTGTCGCTCCGCGACGCGGCTCTCGAGGCCGGCATGACCGAGGATCAGTTCACCAAAGCCGTCAAAAGCTACGCCTGGATGGAAGACAAAGCCGGCGCCGCCACCAAGATCGCCGGCGGCGCCGCCCAAGCCACCCGCCGCCTCTGGACCCGCTGGACCAAGGGCTAAGTAAGTTCCTCTCCCATCGCAATGGGAGAGGCTAGGTGAGGGATCCCCAGCTCTTCCAGCTTCTCCAGCGGGATATGGCCCTCGGCGGTCCAGCCGCGGGCGGCGTAGTAGGAGGCGATCATGGCCTCCAGCTCGTCGGCGCTCAGTGTGGTGCCCGAGGCGACTCCGGTGGGTAGCGGCTCCGTTAGGACGCGCGGCGGGAGGGTGTCATCGGCGCGCTGCCACCCCTCGCGCAAGTTGAACAGCTTCTTGAGATTGGTGATGCGCTCACCGGCCTCGCGCAAATCCACGTCCCAGCCGGTTATCAGCTGGTACAGTTCGCCCGCCTCGGGGTAGAAGTCCTCGAAACAGCGCCGCACGAACTTGCACAGGATGAGCGAGTCGATGACCGCCGAGCGGTCCTCGCTGTCCGCCGCGATCTGTCCGCGGCGATCGTCGGCGCGCAGCCGGTCGATCTCGTCCGAGAAGTCCGCCTCGTAGGCGGTAGAGCGGTTGTGGCAGGCGCCGCGGGAGCCGACCGCCAGGCCCAGGGCCATGCTTTTGAGGCTGCGGGGCTCGTAGCCTGGCATCTCCAGCCCCTTGACCTGCATCGCCCAGTCCTCGGAGCCACCGCCGACGCTCTGCGCGGCCAGGCGGCTGCCCTCAGCCAGCAGCTCGCCCAATCCTTCACGATGCGCGATGGCTTCCAGCGTGTCCAGCAGCGCCTGGCCACTGCCGAAGCGCAGGCCATCCGCGTCCAGCAGCCCCCGCTCGGCCGATTCCATAGCCCAGGCGATGGTCGCGCCCGCGCTGATGGTGTCCATGCCGTAGCGGTCGCACAGCGCCGCTGCCTGCAGCACCACCTCCAGGTCGGAGATGCCGCACAGCGGGCCCAGCGCATACAGGCTCTCGTATTCCATGCGCGAGGTCTTCTCGCCGTAGCGGAACAGGTGCTCGCAGCCGATGGTGCATGAAGCGCAGGTGACGGAGCGCTCGTGATGTGCCTCGTGCAGCTGCTCGCCGCTGACCAGCTCGGCGCCCTCGAAGGTGGACTGCTGGAAGTTGTAGCTGGGCAGCGCGCCCAGACGATTGAACACGGACAGGTTGGCGGTGGTCCCCAGGCTGCGGTACTTCTCAGTGGCGTGCCCCAGACTGCGTTCGGCCAGCCGCTTGCGGACCCCCTGCAGCTCGCGCGGCTGGGCCACCTCGGTGCGCAGATGGCCTCGCACCGCCATGGCTTTGAGGCGCTTAGCGCCCATGACCGCGCCTGTGCCGGTGCGACCCGCGTGGCGTCCGTCGTTGCTGATGGTGGCGTAGCGCACTCCACGTTCGCCGGCCAGGCCGATGGCCGCCACCCGCAGGTAGGGATCGCCCAGTGTCTCGCGGATTTTGGCTTCGGTCTCCAACGGCTCGAGCCCCAGCAGGGCAGAGGCGTCGTGGAAGCGTACGCCTTTATCGCCTATCTCGACATAACTCCAGTCAGAAGCGCTGCCCGTCAGGACGATGGCGTCATAGCCGGTCTTCTTCAGCTCCACGGCCAAGTAGCTCGAGGACAGCGAATCGCCCACGAAGCCAGTCAGCGGCGACTTCGTGATGACCGTGTACTTGCTCGACGTCGTGACGGCGGTTCCGACCAGCGGACTGTTCACGAAGATGAGCGGATTGGCCGCCGACAGGGGCTCAACATTCGCCGGCGCGAAGCGGTAAAGGAGATACGACGCCAGCCCCGTGCCGCCGACGAACGCGCGCAGCACGCTCTGATCGAGCAACTCCTCGCGGGCGCCCCCACCTGACAGGTCGACTACCAGCAGCCGGCCGTGATAGCCGTAGAATGCGCTCACCGGCTCGGCTCGGCCGCACCAACCATGCCTGCATTGTATGCGGGGCGTTACAGCTTATGGTCTGGGGTACCCTCACCCTAACCCTCTCCCGCCGCCACGGGAGAGGGGATCATGAGTTAGCAGTGCTTACTGGCCTTTGTGGCCCTGCTCGCCGCGGCCGTGCTTCTGGAGCGCGTTCTCGAAAGCCTTGGCCGCGTTCTTCACGTTGGCCTCGACCTCGTGGCGAGCTGCAATGACCCCAGCGCCGCTGAGTGTGGGAGCCACTGCCAGCGCGGTTGGCTTCTGCTCGTCCCCGTGGTGCTGGCGCGCCACGACGCAGCCTGGAGCGGTGGCCGTTTGGCCCTCGGCTTGATCGTTGCCAAGGGCGCAGCCTTTGGCATGGTGCGACTCGTCGCCGGCTGTGGTCGTCTTGGCGGTCTGAAGGAGCTGCGCCGCGAGCTGCTGCAGTCGCTGGGCGGCCGCTTCCAGCCGCTTCGCTTCGTCCTCCAAGCGGATGGCCCGCTGCTGCAGGTGATCGCTCCTCTCGTCGTCGCGATCCCCGTGCAGCTTGGCCGCCTTGTGCTCGAGCTTATCGGCGCGATCCTCGAGCTTCTCAGCCTTCTCGAGCTCCTTCTGAGCGTGGTGCTCGATGGCCTCGGCGCGCTCGTCGTCGTCGCCCTGCTGCGTCGTGGCGGACGTCGTCGTGGTGCTGGTCGCATCGGTCGGCTGAGCTGTGGTCGTGGTGGTGGTCGTGCTTGGAGCGGTCGTCATGCCGCCACTTGCGGCCCGCGGCAGCTGGCCGAAGATCTCGGTGTAGTAGTACTGCCCACCGGGCCCGGGGCCGGCGATGGCGATGCCTACAGCGTTGTAACTCGGATTGAGGATGTTGGCGGCATGGGTCGGACTGGCCATCAAGGCCGAGTTCGCTTGCGTTACCGACTGCGTCAGCGGGTAGTTGTTCTCGGCCAGGTTCTCGCCCGCCGACGTGTACTGCACGCCAGAGGTGTTCAGCAGACTCTGGAACACAAGATTGCCTGAGCTGTCATAGTGGCTCAGCGTGCCGCTGGCCAGCTCCTGCTGCGCGCGCTGCGTGGCGATGCTGGATAGCGTGGTATCGACTGCCAGCGGCGGCAGGCCGGCGGCCTGCCGATCGGCGTTCAGAAGCGACAAAAACTGGGTCTGACTGTCGGTCGTGGCGGCGGCCAGGCTGCTGGCGGGCATCGCCAAGGCTGCGATCGACAGCGCCGTCAGGGCGCCAGCCAGAAGTGGGGTACGTCGTTTCATGACGCACTCCTTTCGAACCCGTTTGCGGGTCAATGCTCACAAAACGGCGGACGGTGACGGCCGGGGCCGGATCTGGGACTGACGGGCTAGCCGCGAGCGGCGGCACCTAAGTTGCTAGCCACCAGAGCACGCAGCGCATGACTCAGCCGCTCACATCTGTCAGCGAGACCCTGCTGGCTGGCCGCTATCGTTTGGGCCGGCAGATCGGCTACGGCGGCATGGGCCGCGTCTACGAGGCGCAAGATGAGCGACTCGACCGCCCGGTCGCGGTCAAGCTTATCGCCGCCGCGCCCGGCGTCGATGACGAGCTGGAGCGCGAGGCACGCGCTGCTGCCAGGCTGACTCATCCAGGCATCGTGCGCGTGTTCGACGCCGGGATGTGGCCTGGCGGCGGCTTTATCGTCATGGAGCTGGTGTCGGGCGGCTCGCTCAAGCACCTGCTGCTGGAGCGGCGGACGCTGCCGATGGCCGAGGCGCTGCCGCTGGTGGCCGAGCTGGCCGACGCGCTCGAGCACGCTCACCGGCAGGGCGTCGTCCACTGCGACGTGAAGCCGCACAACATCTTGATCACGTCCGAGGGCCAGCCCAAGCTGGTGGATTTCGGCATCGCTCGGGCAGTCACCATCAGTGGCACTCGGACGCAGGACGAGATCCAAGGTTCCGCCCCCTACCTGGCGCCGGAACAAGTCAGCGGCGGAAAGATCGACGGCCGGACAGACGTCTATGCCTTGGGCGCCGTGCTGTACGAGATGCTCACCGGCGAGCCCCCATTCCAGGGCCACAGTCTGGCCGCTGTCATCTCGCAGCGCCTGGCGAGCGATCCGCCCCCGCCCAGCCAGCTCGACCCCGCTATTCCGCCGGCGGTGGATGAGGCGCTGCTGCGGGCTCTGGCGCGAGATCCCGATGAGCGCTTTCAGACTGCCGCTGAGCTCCGCGACGCTCTGCGGCGGCTGGCGGACGGCGTGCCCTCTGGGTCCACCGAGACCGTTCGGATCTTGCGTCGGCCCGCGTCGGGCTACCGTGCGCGCGTTCGCAAAGAGAACGGCGCAGGCTTGCCCGGCACGGCTGGGCTCGGCCCAGGCTGGCCGCGGCGTTTGCGGCCATTCGACGTGCGGCTCATTCCGCTCGCGGCGGGTGTGGTCCTGCTGCTGGTGGTGCTGGCGCTCGCTCTGGGGGCCCGGCGGGGCTCCGCGCCGGCGGTGGCGGTTCCTGATGTCGCCGGCAAGCGCATGAGCCAGGTCCCGGCGCTGCTCGAGCAGAGCCGGCTGCAGGTCGGCGATGTCTCCACCAGCGGCGTCGATCTGGGTCGTGTCGGGGTGGTCGTCGCCCAGCGGCCCGGCGCGGGGCAGCCCCTGCCGCCGGGCGGCAAGGTCGATCTCGTGATCGGGATTGCTGGCTAGATGCGGCTGCTGGCTGCTGCCCTCGTCCTGCTCCTGGCCGGCTGCGGAGGAGGCTCAGCGCCGCCCACGGCCCATACGCGGGGCACGATCCTGGCGGTGGATGGTCAGACGCTGCTGGTGGACAAGAACCTAGTGGTGCTGCCGCCCTCGGTGCCTCTCGATCCCTCGGCCCGCGCGGGCGCCCGAGTGACCGTCAGCGGCAGCTGGGGCCCAGCGGGCCAGCTTATCGCCAGCAACCTGCAGGTGGACGCCGCGGCGCCCAGTCCAACCGTGGCGCCAAGCCCGACACCCGCTCGCCAGCCCGTCCAGCCGCCCGCTCGAGGCAAGGAAAAGGGCGGGAAAGACTGACCGCAAATCGATAGGCCAGTGCCTGGGGCTATCCGCCCGCCAAGCTGGAGATGATCAGCACCTCGTCGGTCTCGGCCAGCGGCTCGGTTGGATCGCTGCAAAAACGCAGCCCGTTGATATTCGTGGAGTAGGCCGGGGTGAGCCGCCCATCAGCCTGGAGCACCGGCCCAATCAGCTCCGGGTGGCGCGTGGCTAGCGCCTTCAGCGCATCGCCCAGGGTAGCCGCGGGCAGCGAAACCGAGCGGGTTCCGGCCAGCAGCCGCGCCTGGCCGTAGAGTTCCAGCGTGGGCACAGCTCGCAGCCTATTGCTTAGAAAGCGGGCTCGAGCTCCAGCTCCAGCACGTCGACGTCGCTGTCGGGATCGGAGCCGAGGTCATCTACCAGCAGCCGCTCCAGCCACAGTCCGAACTCTCGCGGCGCCAGCTTCGGACTGATCATGAAGGTGTCCTCCAGAGCACCTCGGCGGCGCAGCGCCTCCAAGCCTTCTTCTGTCGGCTCGTGCAGTTCGCAGATGCAGCTCACCACGTTGCCATGGCGGGTTAACGTCAGCCGCGCAACCTCCGATAGCAGGATGAGCGTGCGGGTAGCCTCATGCCCCTCGACCAATCGCTCGAACTGCACTGCCAGGAAACCACTCCGGGTACGCGAATCCAAATACTCCCCCCTTGCTCTCGGAATTCATATTGCCGGAGATCGGGGCGGTGGCAACTGTCACTGGCAGACAAATGCGAGTGCCTTGCTTGGCACCACGAGTTTGAGGGGCGTGCCGCTCTCGCGCTGAGCCACGCGCTCGACGTTGGCGAACACGAAGCGCTGCCACTTGGCGGCGTCCGGGCTGGCCATCACCGCGGCGTTGTTCTGGATGGCGGTCATGGTGTGGATGATGAGGCCCAGCTCGCTGCGCTGATAGAAGTATTTCGCGTAGGCCTGCGTCAGGGACTTGTACAGCTCGCCTTTCTGCTCGCCGGTCAACTTCTGGAGCGCCGCGCTGGAGAACTTCGTGATCGGCAGGCTGGAGCGGACGTCCTCGGCGCCCGCTGCTTGCAGCTCCGGCTGCAGGGCCATCTTGCGGCCCTCCGCGCGCGCGCCCCACAGCCAGCTGTCCACCACGTCCGAGTGCAGCAGCTGGATCTTGCCCTGCTGGCCCAGCTCGAGCAGTTGCCGCACGGCCTCCGTTTCGGGCTCGGTTTTGCGCTCGATCAGCGAGCTCAGCGCCGCCGTGTCAAGGTAGACCCGCTGCATCAGCGCTTGCGCTGCGTCAGGAACACCAGGATGGCCATCATGACCAGAACGAGCATAACGAGGCCGTACAGCTTGAGGCCCAAACCAACGCTGTGGTTGTTGGTGAAGGCCAGCGCGTAGAGGCCAAAGGCGGCCGACAGCGAGTAGTACAGCAGCAGCGTGCCGCGGTACGACAGGCCCGTGTCCAGCAGGCGATGGTGCAGATGACGCCGATCGCCTTGCCAGATTGGCTGACGCGAGCGCGCCCGGAGCAAGATGAGTATCGCCACGTCGAACACGGGCACGCCGATCACCAACAGCGCCGTGGCCAGCTTGGCGCCGCCGACGATCGCCAGGGTGGCCAGCATGAAACCCAGGAACCAGGCGCCGCTGGTGCCCATGAAGATGCGCGCCGGGTAAAGGTTGTGCGGCAGAAAACCCACCGCCGCGCCGGCCAGTGCCAGGCATAGCAGCGCCACGTCCGTCTGGCCCAGCCGGAGCGACACCAGCGCCAGGATGCCGGCCGCGATGGCCGCCACGCCCCCGGCCAACCCATCCATGCCGTCCAGGAAGTTGACGGTGTTGATCATGCCGGTGATCCAGAACAGGCTGAACAGCGCCGCCGCCCACAGCGGCAGCGCGATGTTGCCGCCGAACGGTCCTCCGGCCGTGGGGTCGCGCACGTCCAGGATGGTGACACCGGCCGCCACCGCGATCCCGGCCGCCGCCAGCTGCGCCACCAACTGCGCCGCCGCCGGCATGTCCCTCAACCGTGGGTGGCGCTTGTCATCGATGGCTCCGATGACGACCAGCAGCGCAGAAGCTCCCACGATGGCCAGCAGCTTGCCGTCAAACGGCTGCCGAGCCGCCAGCAGCGCCGCCACGAAGGCCAGCAGCATGCCCGCGCCGCCCAGCCTGGGGCGCAGCCCTTCGTGCCGCCGTCGCTCGTCGGGCACGTCCACAAACCCGAAGCGCAGCGCAAGCCTGCGTTCGGGGATGGTCAGGACATAGGACAGGACGGCTGCTACGACGAAGGCGATCGCGAGCTGGCTCAAGCGAACGCGCCGCTTAGCGTCATCACGTTCAAGATAACGGAGGTGGCTCGGCGGAAACGATGCCCCTCGGGGCCGAGCGTACAATATCGCAGCTACGTATTTTCTTGACCGGTGGGCAACCGCTAGCTCTGCCTTACGCCGGGTGCGATGAGGTGGTGCAGCACAACCTTCCCCTGCAGCTGACAAGCTTTGTTGGGCGGGAGCAAGAGCTCGCCGATGCCACGCGCCTCCTGGCTGACACCCGGCTCCTGACGTTGACCGGTGCGGGCGGAGTCGGCAAGACGCGGCTGGCCATCCAGCTCGCCATTCAAGAGCTCGACAATTACCCGCATGGCGCCTGGCTGGTGGAGCTGGCCGGCTTGGCAAATCCGACGCTGGTGCTGCAGTCCATCGCGGCCGCGTTAGGCGTGCACGAGGATTCCGAGCGGGTCGTTGTGGACAGTCTGACGGACTTCCTCACGGACAGGGAGCTGCTGCTCGTGCTCGATAACTGCGAGCATCTTCTGGTTGCCTGCGCGAGCGTGGCCGAGCGACTCCTGCTCGCCGCTCCGAAGCTCAGGATTCTGGCTACCAGCCGCGAGGCTCTGGGGATTCTTGGCGAAGTTGCTTGGCTCGTACCTTCGCTGGCAATAACCCCGACGGCCGAGGGCACGCTAGCGGAGGCCGTCCGGCTATTCGTGGACCGCGCTCGTGCCGTCCAGCCGCTTATGAGCGTCACTGCCGACAATGCCGGCGTCTTGTATGACATCTGCCAGCAGCTGGACGGGATTCCGCTGGCCATCGAGCTGGCCGCCGCACGTGCGCGGAGCCTGAGTGTCAAGCAGATCGCCGAACGCCTGGCGGATCGATTCAGCTTGCTGACCGGCGGCAGCCGGACCGCTGTCCCGCGCCACCAAACGCTGCGGGCGCTGGTCGACTGGAGCTATGAGCTGCTGTCTGAGCCCGAGCGCATCCTGCTGCGCCGGCTGTCGGTCTTCGCTGGAGGCTGGAACCTCGAGGAAGCGGAAGCGATTTGCGCGGGTGATGGCCTGGCGGCCGGCGCGATTCTGGATGTGCTCTCGCAGCTGGTCGATAAGTCGCTGGTGCTTGCGGAAGAGCAGCGTGGGGCGATGCGCTACCGGCTGCTCGAGACGTTGCGCCGGTACGGTGGGGAGAGGCTTGCCGGCGCCGAAGGAGAGCTGCTTCGCGACCGGCACCTCGAGTATTTCGCCGACTTCGCCGCACGCATCGATCCGCTGCTCTACGGTCCGGATCAAGCCGATTGGTATGACCGGCTCGAGGTCGACGTCGGCAACCTGCGCGCGGCGCTGGACTGGAGCGAAAGCCGTCCCGAGCAGATCGAAGCCGGCTT